>JBNGDR010000181.1:0-4995 GCA_049975685.1 Anaerolineae bacterium | reverse complement strand
ACGGAACGCTGGCGGCGCGCTCGTCCCCCGGCTACAGGCTTGGGCAACAGCGCATCAACAAAGGGTTTGACAGGCAGACGAAATCTAAACCGCTTCTTAGGGGCCTGGGGCTCGGATGTGCGCTCTCTGCGACGCAAACTCGAGAGATCGATCTTGGGAAGCCGCAGCCTGGGCCATTGCACGGCGCGCTCTGTACCCGCCTCCTCCGTTGTCTCCTCCCTCTTACGCTGTTGCAGGAAGGAGGGTAAAGGGATCTTCGATTTTTCTTCAGCACCCTCCGGCTGCGGTCGCTCTCTAACCTCTGCCTGTGGTTGCTCTGTCCTCTCCGGCTGTGACCGGCTCTCCTCCGTTGGCTCTAGCTGTGATCGATCCCTTCCCACGGGTTGCAGCGGTGGCCGATCCCTGACCGCGGGCTCTGGCTGTGGTCGGTCCCTAAGTGTGGGTTCAGGACGTGCTCCTGACCGCGCCACTCTCACTTCTCGTTGCGGTCGCGCCTCCTCCTCCACAGGCGATCGTTCTCCGCCCTCTTGCTGTGACCGATCTTCCCCTTCTAACTGCGGTCGATCTCCGGTTTGTGGCTTTGTGTATCTCCTTCCCATCGGCTCAGGACGTGCTCCTGCCCGAGCCATCTCTACCCGGGCTCTACCCCGGAGCACAACCGCCGTCCCCGAGGCGCCACTTTCCAACGCTTGCCCGGTTATCGCCTTTATACTCTCTTCCAGACTCTCCGTGGACAACGCACCCACCCACGTAGCGTTACTTCGTGACTGAGCCAGATCCGTCGTCGCCAGGAATAGAGCACTCCCCTCCATGAGGGGCGCATAACCGATGTGAATCACAGGAGGAAGCGCTGCACCCAATGGCAACAAACGCCGCTCGTCCTGAGGGAAGATCTCCACCTCACCCGGAGGATGATAGACGAGGGCTTTGCCTGGACCCACCTGCCCAACGAAGAGTTCATCATTCCAGAGGACAGCACATGTGATGCTGCCCAGGGCTCGTCCATCAGGCTCACTGCGACCGTTGACTCGCGCCAGATGACGATTGGCTTCTGCCAACGCACGGCGCAACCTGGCCACGACGCTACCGGTAGAGCGCCAATAAGCCTCCGCAGCCATAGCCCGGATCTCACGGCTGTGCTGAGTGATATGAGGCTGGAGATCGACGAGGACAACCAGCAGATCCCCTGCGGAGGGCGGGCTATCTGACGGGGGCATCTCAACCATTGCCTCCGGAGGAGGGTGCTCAATACGAGTCCCTCTCTGAAAACGCAGGATCTCACCATCCCAATACATCATAATTCTCCATGCAGACGTTCCGCAAGCGCACCAAAATCCGACCTGGCGGTCAGATCCAGGGAAAGAGGCGTTACTGAAACGAGCCCATCGACGGCCAACGTCCACACATCAGAATCGGGCTCGGTTCCAGCGGGGTCGTCCATGATCTTGTAGCCGGGACGTCCCACACCCGCATCGCGGTCAGGCATCAGCGGCAGGAAGTAACGATGACGGGAAAGGCGCGTAAGACGCCAGGGTGTCTCCTTCGTGGCACTTTCCGGGACATTAACGTTGAGGACACCTGTGTCGTAAGGGAGAGCGTCGGCAAGCAGACGGCGGGTGAAGTGCCGGGCGAAATGCGCTGCCACCTGAAAATTCGTCGCGTCGTGTCCTGTATGATGGTAAGCAATGGGAACGGCCAGGGAGATGGAGAGCGCGGGGATACCCTCAGCCGCCGCCTCCAATGCAGCCCCTACCGTGCCCGAAGCGGTCACCTCGATGCTGACGTTCTCTCCATAGTTGATGCCCGAAACCACCACATCAGGCCAGCGAGGTGCGAACTCCAGCAGGCCGTGAACCACTGCCAGCGCCGGCGTCGCATCCACAGCGTAGGCTTCAACCCAGGTCCCATTTACCTCACGACCTGTCTCTGACACAGCCCCCGTCACACTGGGGGGCATAGAGCGACCCGCGCCCGACCATTGTTGGTCCGGTGCTACCACCACTACCTCTCCCAGGGTGAGGAGCGCTTCCACAGCCGCCCACAGACCCCGGGAGGTAATGCCATCATCATTCGTTACCAGTATGAGGGGATCTTTCATGTTGGCATTTCGCTCCACAGATATGAATAAGGATACCACGCAATACAACCGCTGCCAAATCGCACGCACATCTCCTCGATCCAATTTTGCACTAGAGCCGTCCCCGGGGACGGGGACTCGGAGCATTTTTAACGGGGACTCGGAACATTCTGAGCAAATGCGATGGGCCTTTCTACCGAGCCTTGTTTTTTCGATCATCTGACCTATAATTTTCTCACACTCCAACCTCCACATGGTCGGGGTTACAAGAGAAGGTTATAAAGTACAGCAACGTGAAAGGAATCGATGACCGACTATTCACGACCCAAGGGCACCCAGGACATTTTGCCAGAGGAACAACCATACTGGGATCACGTCACCACGACCACCACAAGACTGGCTCGCCAGTATGGCTTCGAACGACTGGATACTCCCATCTTTGAGGAGACCGAGCTCTTTGCCCGAGGTGTGGGTGAGGACACCGACATCGTTGAGAAGGAGATGTATACCTTCAGGGACAAGGGCGATCGCAGTATGACCCTGCGTCCTGAATTCACGGCGGGCGTAGTCCGCGCTTACATCGAGAACGGGATGCGCGTTCTACCCAAACCGGTGAAACTCTACTCCATCGGCCCAGCTTTCCGCTACGAACAGCCCCAGGCAGGACGCTACCGCCAGTTCCACCAGTTCAACGCTGAAATCCTTGGCGTTCCCGGCCCCCTGGCCGATCTGGAGATCATGCTGCTGGCATGGGATCTCTACGCTACTCTGGACTTCGAAGGGCTCTCCTTCCAGCTGAACTCCACCGGCTGTCCCAAATGCCGGCCCGGCTACGTTGAGGCTCTGGTAGCTCACTACCGCAAGCACGAGGGAGAGATCTGTGAGGACTGCGAACGTCGCCTGGAGACCAATCCCCTCCGCGTGCTGGACTGTAAGGAAGAACAATGCCAACCCGTCATTGCCAGTGCACCGCAGATCGTCGATTATCTCTGCGAGGAATGTGCCACCCACTTCGCCGCACTCTGTGGTCATCTCGATGATCTGGGGAAGCGCTACGTCGCCAACCACCGCCTGGTGCGCGGTCTCGATTACTACACCAAGACCGTCTTCGAGGTCTGGGCGGGGGGGATCGGCGCCCAGGCGGCCGTCTGCGGTGGAGGGCGCTATGATGGCCTCGTCGAACTGCTGGGTGGACAGCCTACGCCGGCGGTGGGCTTTGCCGCCGGATTGGAGCGTATCATCCTCGTCATGCAAGATCAGGAGGTGGCTGTACCCCCCTTGCCCAATCCCCCCGTTTACCTCGCTTACCTGGGTAAGGAGCCCAGATCCGAGGCCATCCGGCTGCTCGTTACCCTGCGGGAGGCGGGAATCAGCGCCCAGATCGCCATGCGCGGCAGCCTCCGCTCGCAGCTCCGCCACGCCGACAAGCGTGAGGCACGCTTTGCCCTCATCCTGGGCGGGGACGAGCTGGCCCGGGGTGAGATCACCGTCAAGGATCTAGCGCGGGATAGAGCGCAACAGTCGGTGCCCCTCGACGCCATCACCGGGTGGCTTCTGGAACGTCTCAAGACAGTCCAACCGGAGAATTAGCGCGTGGAATACGTCGGACTCTTCTACAACCCGCGCGTCCCGGAATCTCTGCCGCTGGCCCGCGAGATTATCACCTGGTTGGCCGAGCGCAGCGTCGAGACCTGGCTCTGTTCCACCCATGAACAGCCGTCCGAACAGGTTTGTTTGCCCGAGACCGAGCTTATCATCACCCTGGGGGGCGACGGCACCATCTTGCGCTCCATGCCCCTCGTCGCTCCATTGGGAATCCCGGTGCTGGGGCTGAATCTAGGCCGGGTGGGGTTTCTCACCGAGTGCGTACCCGAAAACTGGCCCAACGTCGTAAGGCGGATCCTCGCGGGTGAGGGTGAAATAGAAGAGCGCCTCATGCTCCAGGCCACCCACCTCAGAGGCGAAGAAATAGTGTCACAGGACTTCGCCCTCAATGACGTCGTCCTCAGTCGTGGTGGATCGGCCCGAACCGTTCACCTGGAGGCCCACATCGACGGGGCTCCGCTGACCACCTACGTCGCCGATGGACTCATACTGGCGACGGCGACGGGCTCCACCGCTTACTCCTACGCCGTCGGTGGCCCCATCCTCCCACCGTGGATTCACAATTTTCTGCTCGTGCCCGTCGCAGCCCATCTGAGTCTGGAGCGCCCCCTCGTCCTCAACGCTGATGCCAAAGTAGAGGTCATCGCACGCACCCGTTACCCAGGCATACTCACCGTGGACGGACGGATGGAAAACAGATTATGCGACGGCGACCGGGTCAGGGTACATCGCTGCCCCTTGCAGGCCCGCTTCCTGCGGCTTCGTAGCCGTGGGGACTTCTACCGGACCCTGGTCAAACGGCTGACCCCACGCAACAACGGAGAATAAGCATGTCAGAAGAGCCCGAAGAGATCCTATACTGCAAATGGCACCCGAAGGTAGAGACCTCGCTGCGCTGCTACCAGTGCGGGACCCCCATCTGCTTCAAATGCGCCAAGCGCACCCCGGTCGGATACATCTGCCGCGATTGTCAGAAGGCACGCAAACAGCGCTTTGAGCGCTCGCGCGCCACGGACTACGTCATCGCGGGCGTCGTCTCCCTCATTCTGGGGTGGCTCGCCGGAGCTATCCTGCCCCGGCTGGGCTGGTTTGTCGTCTTCCTCTCACCGCTGGCGGGTACTCTTATCGCGGAGGTGGTCTGGCGCCTCATCGGGCGGCGCTACGGGAGCCGGCTGTGGCTGATCGTCGCCGGGGGTATCGTCGCGGGAACACTGCCTACACTCATCTGTCCCATCTTTGGCGTGGCCTTGGGATCGCCAGGTTACACCTCCCTGCTGGAAATAGGGCTGTGGTTACTGTGGCCCGTCGTGCAC
>JBNGDR010000180.1:0-5015 GCA_049975685.1 Anaerolineae bacterium | reverse complement strand
ACTAGACGGTCCTTGAGCGCGCGTTCCTATCTCCGGCGCCTTGCGGAAGAGGAACCACAGCACCGGTAGCGTCAGGAGGTTAACGCCCGCCAGTATCCAGAAGACCGTTGCAAAGCCCAGGTCATTGGAGAGCGCGGTTGCCGCTCCGTCCGCCACAGCCGATCCCAGGTTGGAGATGCCCATCATGATGGCAAACATAGAGGCGGCGATTCGGGGATCGGCGATGTCCATCGCCAGGGCGAAGAAGATGGTTTCCTGGAAGGCCCAGATGATGCCCCAGAGCAGCCCCAGCCAGACGAGGAGCGACGCGCCTGTCGCTGCTCCAATGAGTGCGGCGGCGACAGAGATGAGGAGGATGGCCCCGTAGGCACTGCGTCGTCGTCCGATGCGGTCGATGAGCAGTCCGCCGCCGAGGGCGCCGACGACCGCGCCAGCGCCGCGCAGGGCGCCGTACTGTCCAATGGTGGCCTCTGTCGCGCCGAAGCTGTCGCTCATGAAATAGGTCACCAACCCGTCCACGCCAAAGGAGCCCAGGGAGTAGACGACGGCGTAGGCCGCGAAGATGAGGAAGCGGGGCCGCCCCAGTACCCTGAAGGCCGACCATTGGAAGAGCGTAGCGGGGTCACGGCGGTCGGGCTCCCGTACCCGTAGCACCCACAACAGTGGTAGCAACATACTGAGCCCGATAATGGGAAAGACAATGCGATATCCCTGCCGCTGAACCAGCGCGCCGAAGATCAGAGAAAGGAGGATGAAGGCTGCCGCGCGCCCGCCTACCATGATCCCCTGGACGGTACCCTGTTCGTCGCGAGGGGTGGCGTCGATGGCCAGTCCATCGGTGGTGGAATCGAAGAGGGTTACGCTGAAGGAGCCCAGGGTGATAAGAACGGCGAAGGCGATGAAATTAGCGTCTGGCAGCACGAAGGTCGCGCCCCCGAAGGCGAGTGCTGCAAGGATGAGGCCCAGGATGATGTAGGGCTTACGATGTCCCATCCCCAGGAGGTTGATCCGGTCGCTGATCATGCCGATAAAGATCTTGATGATGAAGGGGATCTGCAGAATGAAGGTCAGGAGTCCGATGAGGTCGGCGTCGATGCCCAGGGTGTCGAGGTAGGGCTTCTGAAAATTGCGGAAGTAGGCCAGCCCCACGCCCTGAACGACGTAGAGCGAGGCAAACATGGCGAAACGGAAACGGGGTGTAGGTTTGCGGTCCATGGAAATTCCTCGTATTTATTGCGTACTGCGTATTGCGTATTTCCCACGGTACGAAATACGCAATACGGAATACGCGCTGAGATCAATTCACTTGAAACATCTTCGCTTGCCCGTTCTCACCAGAGGTGGTGAACCTGGGGGCGGATGTGTTTGTGATAGAGGTTGTAGATTCCCACCATAGTCTCCTCCGAGAGAGGTGATAGATCTGCCGCTGCAGCGTTTTCCTCGATCTGACCAGGATGCTTGGCGCCGGGGATGGTGCAGCTCACCGCGTCGTTCATTAGAATCCAACGCAGGGCCAGCTGGACGAGGGAGGCGCCCTCGGGGACGTAGGTTCGCAGCCGTTCGGCGGTCCTCACGCCCGTCTCGAAGTCGACACCGGCGAAGGTCTCGCCCCGGTCGAAGGCTTCGCCTTCGCGGTTGAAGTTGCGATGGTCGTCCTCGGAGAAGGTGGTATCCACAGTGAATTTCCCTGTCAGCAGACCGGAGGCCAGAGGTACCCGGGTGAGGATGCCTACGTCACGCTGCTTTGCCTCCTCGAAGAAAAGCTCCTGCGGGCGCTGGCGGAAGATGTTGTAGATGATCTGAACCGTCTTCACGTTGGGATATTCGATAGCCTTCAATGCCTCCTCGACCTTCTCGACGCTGACACCGTAGTGACGGATCTTGCCCTGATGTGTCAGGTCGTCGAGGATGCCGAAGACCTCGGGCATATAGTAGACTTCTGTGGGTGGACAGTGAAGCTGGAGAAGATCCAGTGCTTCCACGTCGAGGTTCTTCAGGCTGCGCTCGACGAAGGCGGTGAGATTCTCGCGATTGTAACCAGACGCTACGTGGGGATCGAGGCGGCGTCCCGCCTTGGTGGCTATATAGATGGGTTCGCTGCGCTCCTTGCGAAGCTGACCGAGCAGGCGTTCGCTGCGACCATCGCCGTAGACATCGGCGGTGTCGAAGAAATTGACGCCGAGGTCGACGGCACGGTGGAGCGTTGCTATCGATTCTTTGTCTTTGACCTCGCCCCATGCGCCCCCAATGGCCCACGCGCCCATGCTCACGGCCGATATTTTCCAACCTGTACGTCCCAGTGTGCGATATTTCACGGCTTACCTCCTGTGTTGTTTAAACTGAGGTGAACTGTGAATGAGTGTAGTCCTGAGCAGAGAAAAGGCAATCGTCTGAAGCTGTAACAAACCGCCCTCGAACATCGAGGGCGGTTTCTATGAGTCTGCGATGGTCTGGCAGTGCTACCCTTCGACAACTACCCGTGTGCCCTGATCGGAGCCCGTCCGCT
Organism: Anaerolineae bacterium; assembly: GCA_049975685.1. Lineage (GTDB taxonomy): Bacteria > Chloroflexota > Anaerolineae > B4-G1 > SLSP01 > DAOTVC01. Next base: position 2,509 of record JBNGDR010000180.1, on the reverse strand, counting down.
GCGTCCAAACGTCGTAGGGTGTGACAGGTTCTACCCAGCGGAAGATCCACTTGGCGGCGCTGCTCGGCACGTTAACACAGCCGTGGCTGTGGCGACGACCGTAGTCGTTGTGCCAGTAGGTCCCGTGGATGGCGACCCCGTTCCCCGTGAAGTAGACAGGGAAGGGCACGCCTGGTAGATCGTAGTCATCCCCCATCATACGGCTCGTGTGGCGTTTGAGGATTATGGTGAACTCGCCCCATGGCGTGCCCATGCCGTAGACGCCCGTTGCTGTCGGGGTGCTGAATACTACCTGATCACCTACCATACAGTCAAGACGCTGTTCCGTCGTGTTGATATAGAGCCATTTGTCCGGTTGGCCCGGTGCGATGGGTCCAATCTCCTCGGGTGGGATGCGCCGGAGTGACGAAGCGAGGACGTAGGGCCCCGGCGACCAGGTGATGCCCTCCGCAAGCTGGTACCACCAGGTTCCTTCCTCGTCGGGGAGGGCCTTGACCACTCGGTAGACGGTCTCATAGTAGAGCTTGCGCGCAACGTAGGGGCTGCCCGGCCTCCAACGTGCTTCGGCGAAGGGTACGGAGACCTCGGCCCAGAAGCCCGATTCGGGAACGTCGGTGAAGGGTGGTTGTGGATGATTCTCCACGGGTTGCACGTAGCCGCTGTGGATGAAGCCCTCCTCGATCTGATACCATACGGGGTTGGTAGGCCAGGGAGGTTCGCCCACGACGGCTGAGAGGAGAGGAAAGACGTCCTCTCTATATTTCCACGCCACCCACTCGGCGCGGGGCGCGGGCTCCTTGCGCACTGCCTGCCGCCAGAGCATGCTGCGTCCCAGTGAGGTAGGGGGTTGAGTCTGGAGAGGGGAAGACGCCTGCACAGGAGATTTCGGAATCATTAGAGCGGCAAGGGCGGCGCCGGATAACTTCAGGAATTCGCGACGATTGATGTTTCGCATGAGTTCGTTGCTCCCCTTACGATTAAATGGATGTGATTGGAAGTCTGATGAAGACTCCCCTAATTATATGACAAGTGCCAGATTATGCCAATCGACGGTTGCAATTATTTTTTCTCCCGGTACCCGAACCAGAGCTCGCTGAACAGGAGGGCTAGGATCGCCGTTGCTCCTGTGAGAAGAGCGTAGCTCTTACCGGATGCCCGGATGAGGTCGGTCCGGGGGGTAACCGAGGGGCGCGAAGGTATGCCTTCGGACAGGGCCGAGACCTCGACGGCGGCCTGCGCTACGCTCGGTCTCGCGCGTTCCTCCTCATCCTCCGGCACCATGCTGGGGAGGATGCGGGAGCCGTACCGTCGGGCGTAGACCTGTGTGAACTCGGCACCGAGGAATAGCACCTGCGCCGAGTAGTAAACCCAGACCAGAAGCGCGACCAGCGAACCCGCAGCGCCGTAGGCCGAGCCGGGGCTACCGTAGGCCAGGTAGAGGCCGATGAGCAGCTCGCCGATGACGAAGAGAAGCGCGGTCACGGCGGCGCCTACCCAGACATCCTTCCACGCGATCTCGGCGTCGGGCAGGATCTTGTAGATGAAGCCAAAGAGCAGGGTGATCAGGCCGAAGGTAACGGCGAAGTTTAGGATCTGCCAGAGGATGTCGGCACCGGGCAACAGGTCGCCGAAATAACGGTTGAGGGCAGCCAGGCCTGTGCTGGCGACCAGGGTTGCTACCAGCAGGAGGCCGATGCCTAGCACCATTCCCACGGCGAGCAGCTTATCTTTGATCGTGGCCACGATCCCGGTCTCTACCCTGGGTTTCGTCCCCCAGACGGTGTTCAGTGCGCCCTTGAGCTGGCCGAAGACGCCCGAGGCGCCCAGGAAGAGGGTTATCACGCCGATGACCGTAGCCACAAGCGAGGCGCCGGGCCGGGAGGCGTTGTCCAGCATCGTGCTGATGGCGTCGGCGCCCTGTGGCCCCATCACCCCACGGATCTGATCGAGGATCTGTTGTCGCGCTGTCCCCTCACCGAAGATCACGCCGATGACGGCAATGGCGATGATGAGCAAGGGGGCCAGGGAGAAGATGGTATAATAGGCCAGCGCCGCCGCCAGCCGCGAAGCGTTGTCCTCCGACCATCTGGAGAAGGTCTCTTTGACCAGAGTGATAAAGTCCTTGAAATTCATGGTTGTTCCTCCTCGATAATAGATCGCTTGTCTCTCTATTATTGTACCACGAAGTATCGTGCTTCTGGATGGTGGACGACGAGAGCCGCCGTGCTGTGCTCAGGGATGAGCTGACCCGCTGGTGTGATAGACATGCCCAGCGCCGTCTGCGCCGGAAGGAGTTTGAAGAGTAACCGGTGCTGGGTGACGTCTGGACAGGGCGGGTAGCCCCACGAATAACGCTTACTCCGTTTATCTGGCAGATCTAGCTCGCGTCGAATGCGCCGATGAACAAATTCCGCCGTGGCTTCGGCGGCCTGTGATGCCAGACCGTGGACGAAGTAGGCCTCACTCACCTCACCTGCCTCTTCCAGCTCTTCGTAACGCTTCCGTGCAG
>JBNGDR010000179.1:0-5030 GCA_049975685.1 Anaerolineae bacterium | reverse complement strand
GGGTGAGATAGACGTTTTCCGCTTGTCCAGGGGTAGCGCCAGGAAGAGAGAAGATGCGTTCGATATCGTCGTAGATGGCCTGCCGGAGGCGGCGGGGGTTGGTTTGTTGGCGCAGAGTTTCGAGTTGCTGGCGGTGTTCGGGCAGAATAGCGTGGGTCTCACACAGACGGTCGAAAGGGGTGCGGGCCTGATCGTAGCGGCGTTTGACCCGAGTGGGTTGTCCCTCCTCAGCGCTGATCTCCTTCTCGGCCAGATGCATAACCGGCTGGAAAAGATTGTAGTAGACCCACATTTTGTCGTAGAGTTCGTTAGTGGCGATGACTTGGACCACGGAATCGAGCCGGTCGTCTCCCAAGTGGGCGCGAACGAGGGTGGAGTTCTTCTGTTCGATGCGGGGGTTGTCGTTCTTGTGAAAGGGACGGCTACGAGAGTTGGTGACGCCTCGAACGATCTCTCTCCAGAAGCGAAGCATATGGTGGTTGAAAAACTCGCTGCCGTTTGTCGAGTCCATTAATTCCGTACCCCTAAACTGTCCAGAGCTACCGTACCCCCTTACCAGGGGAAGGATAGCTGAACAGGCTCACCAGTTGAAGGAGGCGGTGCATCAAGTCCCGTAATGTCAGCAACAGTCAAACCTTTTACCGGCTGTCGACGTAACAGATGACCATTTTGGGCATTGTGAAAGGTGAGGTGGCGGTTTCTAGGATCAAAACGCACATCGACAACTTGGCCTGCATAGGTCACACCAACATAGTAGAGATGCGGACCAACCTTGACCTGACCTACTTTGGACGCTTTATGAGGCCAAGCAAAGCGAGATAGAAATCGGTTGACACGCCGCAGATCAAAAAGAGCCAGCTCGGCATCTGGTGAATAGGGACGCAAAGGCACCTTAACTCCAGGATGAATCTCTTGAGGCGGACGGCCCTGACAGTCACCTGCCTGAGATGGTAGCACACAGTTGTGCATACACCGTGCTTCATCGAGAGCTGCTTGTAAAGCAACCACGTTGGCGAGAGGCTGTGGTTCTTCAATCCAATCGAAGAGGGTTTTGTGGCCTCGTTCGACGTACGCTTGGTCGGTGGCTTGTCCCGGGCGAGTGAATTGATGTGTAATGCCCAAACCAACTAGCCACAGGGTGAACAAAATTGGGGTTCCCCCGAATTGGGGTTCCCCCGAATTGGGGTTCCCCCGATTTGGTGGACAGAGAGTTAAGCAAAGACATGCCATCCTTTAGCTGTTGGTCGTAGCTTGATGCACAAACTCGGCGCTTGGAATCGAATGCGTCAAACCGGAGAAATCCCGTCCATGTGGCGTTTCCTGGTCTCCCGTATCAAAGCAGCCGTTTTCGGTTTGAAGTGAGTATGACCAGCTAGACGGATCTGAATATGGGAATGTCTGAAATAGCGGTATTGGCATCCAAGGCTTTCCACGACAGGCAGCATCGAGGGCATTGAGCACTGTTTATCCCTGTTTGTGAGCGGTAGAGATGTAGCCACGGATGGTGCAAAACCGCTCGGCTCCCTCGTTGGTCAATGACACCGTTCCTCCCCGCTTGTAGTGGTGGTCCTTGTAACTCTGATCTTACAGACCTCCCGCTCACGTATCTTGTGACATTGTGCGTTTGGACATTATAGTGTATCATACCTAACCGCGACGTGGAGCACAACCGAGACACTTGTTAGAGGTCTGATTGAGTCCCAATAAGACCGTTTCGATCATCATTCCAAGTCTGCATTCACCGGTCGTTGATCGGACTTTGGACTCCCTGAAAACTCAAACCTACGACCTGGGCCGGGCGGAGGTGCTGGTCGTTGGGCAAGATAGGCACCAACTGATCGTCGAAGACGCGCTGGTTCGCTTTATCCCCACCGAACGTCCCGTCATTCAGGCAGTTTCGCGCAATATCGGAGCCCAGCAGGCACAAGGCGACATCCTGATTTTCACCGACGCGGATTGCCTCGCTGATCCAGTGTGGGTGGACACCCTCGTGGCTCGCTTTGAGGATTCCAGGGTCCAGTTGGTGGGAGGCGGGGTTGTCTTTCCCGACGACGACTATTGGACGCTGTGCGACAACATCGCTATCCTTTACGAGTGGCTGTCCGCGGGGGCGCGAGGGAAGCGCCCTTACCTGGCGTCGCTCAATCTGGCGATTCGACGCGCGGCGTGGGAAAGACTCGGCGGCTTCGACGAGAGCTTTGTCAAGGCTGAGGACACGGAGCTATCCATCCGGGCGCGGCTGGCGGGCTACGACTTATATTTTGAGCCCCAGGCTGTCGTCGTCCATCAACCCCCTCCGTCGCGCAATCGGTTTCGCCACATGGTGAGGCGGGCCTTCGAATCGGGGTATTGGACGATGAGGGCTTTCAGCCGTTATCAGGAAGAAATAGATCTCCACCTCATCTACAGGCGTGCCTGGTTGATGCTGCTATCGGCTCCCTTGACGGCAGCGGGGGTGACCGTTAGAATACTCCGCAGCCAGGCATTGCATCGCTACTGGTACACAGCGCCGGCCGTTTACGTGAGTAAATTAGCCTGGCGGATTGGGGGTGCTTATTGCTTGTGGGAAGATTCGAGCAAGTAAGAGGTACAGTGAGATGTTGATGAACGTAGGATCGCTATACAAACGAGTTGGATTGAGAGGGCTGTGCCGCTTGGGTGTTTATACTTTGCAGCGCCGCCGTGCCAATCGTCTTTACCATCCACCGCTGTACGCCCAGATTGAGACGACGCGCGGCTGTAATCTCCAGTGTCAGGTGTGCGGTTTGTCCCATTACCGCGTCAACGCGGGGCACATGTCACTGGAGAACTTTGAGCGGGTTCTTAATCAACTCCCAGGCGTCCAGGAAGTTATGCTCCAGGGGCTAGGCGAGCCTCTGCTGAACCCCGCCTTCGTCGAGATCGTGCGAGCTGCCAAGGCGCGAGGTCTGCGGACAGATACAAGCACCAACGGCACGTTGCTCACTACCGAAATCGGTGCCGGGTTGATCGAGGCTGGCCTGGACCTGATGTCGGTCTCCATTGACGGCACCACGCCGGAGACCTACGAGCGCATCCGGCGCGGGGCCAGGTTCGATCCAGTGATCAAGAATGTGCAACGCATGGCCGAACTTAAACAGGAGCGAGGCGTAAACCATCCCAAGCTCAACGTCGGCTATATCCTCACCAATCACAACTACCATCAGATCCCTGATCTGGTGAATCTGGCAACTGACATTGGCGTCGAGGAAATCAACGTTTGGCCTCTGCAAGGCGGAGAGACTTACGCGGACATCGGTGACCTGAGCCTAGAGGGCCAAAATATGGCAGCGGTCAAACGATCCCTGACCGAAGCGCGGCGGTTGGCCAGCGATAATGGAATCGCTCTAACTCTTCCAGCGCTGGAGCGTGTTTACAATGCCCCTCTCTGTGAATGGCCGTGGTGGGGAACCTACGTTACCTGGGACGGTTACGTGACCCCCTGTTGCATCATGTGCTACCCAGAGATTTATAACCTGGGGAATCTGTTTGAGAAGGATATGCGGGATATCTGGAATGGAACTGCTTATCAACAGCTACGCGCCCAACTGCGAAGTGATAACCCTCCGTCTTTCTGCAAGGAATGCCCCTATGACGTCAGTTGGATGGCGAGACTGAAACACAAACCTGAGGGAGAAAAATACTTCTTAGCTAGGCGAGATATCGGAGGGTCTTTCGATGTCTAGGACGATACGTGTACTGCTAACTGAGGCAATTGACCGATCTAAACTGGAGGAGACTTTCGCACCCAACTTGGGGCTGGGCTATCTGGCTTCTTATCTACGCACTTACCTCGACGACGTAGAAGTACGTTTAGTAGATTGCGATTTGGCCGCAGCTATAAACGAACTCAAACCTGACCTGGTAGGCATTTCGTCAGTGAGCCAAAATTACAACCGGGCTATGCACCTGGCTCGCTTGGCTGGTGAGGCTGGAGCGCTGGTCGTCGTGGGTGGGGCGCACATCAGCGCGATACCCGAGACACTGAGCCCCAATATGGATCTGGGCGTTATTGGTGAGGGAGAGGAAACGCTGGCCGAAATTGTGCGACTGCTTCAGGCTTGTGACTCTCGCCCTGGCTTAAGTCACTGGGCTGAAGTACCCGGTCTGGCCTTTCGTAAACCGGATGGCACTCTCCATATCACGCGCCCTCGAGCACCGATTGAACCACTGGATCGCGTTCCTTTTCCTGCTCGGGATTTGCTATCACCTGACAGTAACTACTATCATTTGATTTCGTCGCGGGGCTGTCCATACAACTGTGTTTTCTGTTCCTCGACCCGCTTCTGGGGAGGTGTACGTTTTCACTCACCTGAGTATGTGGTGCAAGAGATTGAGATGATACTAGATAAGTATCAGCCCCAATATCTTACTTTTTTTGACGACTTATTTATCGCATCACGAAAGCGGCTGCGACGTATTGTGGAGTTGATTGGCGAGAAAGGAATTCACAAACGTACAGCTTTTCAGCTTACAGTTCGGGCTAACCTGATTAACGAGGAAGTCGTGGATCTTTTGCAGCGGATGAACGTTTTCGACGTGCTCATTGGATTGGAGTCGGGCAACGAACGAGCTTTGAGGTTCTTGAAGGGTAACGTAACCCTCGAACAAAACCAGCAAGCTGTTGATTTACTGCATGCCGGTGGAATTGGTATTTCAGCTACCTTTATCATCGGCGCTCCCCACGAGACTCGCCAAGAAATTTTGCAGACCTTAACATTTATCAAACAAAATCCCTTGAGCGAAGCACGCACTTATATTCTGACGCCGCTACCGGGCACACCGGTTTGGGATATGGCACAGGCGCGCGGCTTGGTCAACGACGACATGGATTGGAGCCAGCTAGATCTGACAGAGAACCCCAACAGCAAAATTATCGTTTCGGAAACACTGACCGTCGAGGAACTAAACGATCTCTATAGGCTCTTCGAGCGTGTCAGGATGCGACGGCAGTTGTGGCGTTTCTGGATTCACGAAATGCCATCGCGACTGGAAAATGCGCTGCGCCACCC
>JBNGDR010000178.1:0-5103 GCA_049975685.1 Anaerolineae bacterium | reverse complement strand
GCCTGGGCACCTACGGGGTCCTGGACGTCGTGAGCGAACATTGCGGCATCGAAGTCCAGATCATCGGGCGGCAACCCTATTATCCCGTGCTCCTCCAGCAGTATCGCTCCATCCTTGACCCTCTCCTGGAAAAGGGCGTGCGTGCGCGGCCTACCTGCGGTTTGCACTTCCACCTGCTCACGCCGGGACTGGCGGAGCCGGTACCGGAGATCATCCTTGCCAACGTGTGGAACCTGACCCGCCGCTACGCGCCTCATCTGCGCTTTATCACCAGTGCCGGTGACCGGACGGAGGCGCTCTGTCGTCGTCGTAACTACACCAGTCACCTGGAGATGGTTCGACACACGCCGGGGGCTATGTCCATGCGCAAGATCTATGAGATCTTACGCGACAGCCGGCAGGTCCCCGAGCATCAGAACTTCCTCAATCTGGAGCACGTCAGATTCACCGAGGAGGGCGCGGTACACCCTTTCCACCTGGAGTTCCGCTTTCCCGACGCCGATCTCTCGCCTACCTCTATCGTCGCCAAGAACTTTCTCTTTCTGGCCATGATACTCAAGGCCGTGGAGATGAGCCAGTATGGCGTGATCCACGTGGGCCATATCCGGGAGTGGCGCCGCAAGGTCAAGATTCTCAACATGTTGAGTAATAACGATGGCAATCTGGCGACCAGCGACACCTCCGCCATCACACCGGAGATCATCGAGGAGCTGCGCGTGGGGTGTCGAGAATTTCTGGAGTTGCTGAAGCCCATCTTTGGGCGCTTCGTCCGGGCCTCCTTCGAGGGGGGAGAGGATCATCCCGCCTTTGAGGTCCTGGGACTTCTGGCCGAGACGCCCATTTCGCTGTTGCGATGCAGTGGGAGGGATTGGCTGGAGATCGAATCTCTCTTCAGTGAGCGGGCCAGGGTCAACCCCGGCAAATGGGATAAGAGCGACCGGCGGCTCATCCGTGCTATCGAATTGGCGGAGTTGACGGGCTACACGGAGCCGGAGTCCTGGAAGTGGGAGGCCGCCCGCGAGCTCTTTCTCACCCCTCAGGAGCTGGAGCGGAGACTGGAACGGCTGGACAAGTGGCGCGGTCTCAAGTGGGACGTCGCGCTGGGGTCCATGACCTTCCTGGGATGAAATGTGCGGTCTGACGGGGGTTCTCCTCTATCCGGAAGCACGCTCTCCGGAGCAGTGGGCTATGCTCCAGCGCATCGTTACCTCCAACCTCATCTCCAACGAGATCCGGGGACGGGAGGCCTCGGGTGTTGTCGTGATCCAGCGCTCCGGTGAATACCGTCTCTTCAAACAACCTGTCGCGGCCTCAACGCTGGTTCGCATGATGGGATATCGGGAGGCGATGCGGCTCATCGATAAGGAGACCGTCTGCATTCTGGGCCACACCCGCATGCCCACCAAGGGAAGCCGCTGGCATAACGTCAACAACCATCCTCTGCTGGCCGGACATGTGTTGGGTATCCACAATGGTGTCATTGAGAACGACGATCTCCTCTTTTCTACGTTGGGGCTGGACCGCTCTGGTGAGGTGGATAGCGAGATCATCTTCCGCCTGCAGGACGACGTCGATCCCGCTTCCAGCAACGGCAGCTACGCCGCCCATCTGCAAGAGCGTATCCTCCTGTTGTCGGGGCGGTTTGCCACGCTCTCCGTCGATCTGCGCCGGCCCACCGAATTGCTGGCTTTGAAACACCTGCGGCCCCTATGTCTACACTACGATAAGGATTCCCACGCCCTTTTCTTTTCCTCCCGCTATGTCTTCCTGCGGAAGGCCTTCGGACGTTCGGTCATCACCGAGGCGTTGGATAGCGGTTTTGGATATTGTTTTGACGCTCTCTCGCTACCGCAGTTGGAGAGCCAGCCAGCCTGCACCTTTGCACTTACAGGTGGATAATAACGCAGCTTTCATCGAATTAGGAATAGATCATGACCCATGAAACCGTACTCATCGTTGAGGATGATCCCATCATCCGAACGCTACTGGAGCGGTCCATCCTGAGCTCCGCCGACTATCGAGTGCTGATGGCTGCGAACGGTCAGGAGGGACTTAGTCTCATCCTGGATGAGCAGCCTGACGTGGTCCTGCTCGACCTCTCCCTGCCCCTGCTCCATGGTCTGGAGGTGATGCGCGAGCTACGGCGTAGAGATCGTGAGCTTCCCATCATCGTGCTCACGGCCCACTCCGATGCCGATACCATCCTCCAGGCCTTTCGTCTGGGGGCCAAGGAGTTCCTCCCCAAACCCTTCAGCACCCGGGAGGTGCGCTCGGCTCTGGAAAATGCCCTCGCCGAGGAGCGGCTGCGGCGCGAGAAAGAGAATCTTACCCACGCCCTGGCGCAGGCCAACAAACGGCTGCACCACCAGCTTGAGAACTGGGTACTCCTCAACGACATCGCTCGTACCATCATCTCCAGCTCGGATGAGGCCGAGGTCTTCCGGCGGGTGGTGGAGAACGTGACCCGCATCCTGGAGGTGGAGGCCGGTTCGCTGCTGGTGGTGGATGAGAAGACCAACATGCTGCAGTTTGCGGTCACCATGGACGGAGACGCGGCCCGCTTCCTGGACATCAACGTGAAGATGGGTCAGGGATTCGCGGGGTGGGTGGCTATGCAGGGTGAACCCCTGCGGATAGCCAACGCCCGGGACGATCCACGTTTCTGGACAAAGGTGGACGAGCACACCGGTTTTGAGACGCAATCCGTGCTCTGCGTGCCCCTCAAGGTCAAGGGTGAGGTCATCGGCGTCCTGGAGGTCATCAACAAGATCGGTGAGTCGGATGGCACCGCCTTCAGTGAGGAGGATCTGGAGCTGCTGGACACGTTGACCTCCTGGGTGACCGTGGCGGTGGAGAACGCGCGACTCAACCGCTCCATGCAGGAGGCGGCGGCTGCCAAGGCGCTGGATCAGGCCGTCATCACGCTGGCGCACCACATCAATAACCTCTTGATGTCCTGTTCCCTGGAGCTGGATAGCCTGGAACGCGAGAGGTCCGATCCCGAGACCCGGCTGCACGCCGTTACGGCGACGGCACGCGAGTGCATGAGCCGGACCCAGGCCGTGATCAAGGCTCTCGACCGGTTGACGGGGATTCCCACGGTCTCCTACGCGGGGGTGACGGAGATGATCGACATCGAAGCCGTACTGGAGGAGGAGCTTCAGAAGATCGAAGCGGATTTCGATTTGTAAGGTTATACGGTTCGTGCTGCAGCCCCTGAAGGTGTGGCATGGCATCCTCTTGCCTGGCTTTATCTCCAGAGCTAACGTTACCCCCGGCTTGATCTCCAAAGTTGAAGTGCGTCTCACCTTTGCGTTCAACTATGTGGCAGTTCTGGAGATCTGGAGTACGATCTTGATAGGAACCCAACTCTTATCATGTCACGTGGTACGTCGAGATCTTCTTGTCAAAAGGCCGTCACAGTTCGAATGTGACCGCTCCGGAAGGCAAAGACTCCACCTTAACAGGAGGAACCCATGAACCTGAAGAAAAAGCTCAAGTCACTGGCGGCTGTCTTCTCATTTCTCTCGGCCGGGTTGGGGGCCTTGCACTTCTACCGCGTCAAATCGACGCCGGGGACCCTCTTCTCGGTGCCAAAGATGGTGGCCGGGGCTTTCTCGCCTTTCCTGGCCCTGATGGGCGGTGTGGGATCGATGCTGGGTGCCATACTGGGCGCACCGTTGACGGCCGTCGCGGGTGCGTTAGGTGCCTTGTTCTCAGGACAGTACCTGGGACGGGTCCTGGCGCGCCACGATGGTTTCGAACGCGCCTTCGGCGATGATTGGGGAGCACGCATCCCGCCCCAAGAGCGCGAGCGAATGCTTCCCCGCCGCTGGCAGGTTGGGCTCTCCGGGGCTCCTCAACCCCGCTGGGAGCGCGATGTCCCCTTCTGGGTTATTCCAGGAACCGATCGCGAGCTCCTCTGCGATCTCTGGCGGCCCCCGTTGGGCGTAGAGCCCTCGGGTCTTGCTTTCGTCTACCTGCACGGCAGTGGATGGCATTTCATCGATAAGGATGTGGGGACCCGTCCCATGTTCCAGCACCTTGCCGCCCAGGGGCACGTTGTGATGGATGTCGCCTACCGTCTCTGCCCCGAGGTTCAGTGGCGCGAGATGGCTGGCGACCCCAAGCGCGCCGTGGCGTGGATGAAGGCTCGCGCCCCGGAATACGGGGTGGACCCCGATCACGTTGTTCTCGCGGGTGGATCGGCGGGGGGACATCTGGCGCTGCTCAGTGCCTACGCTCCCTATCATCCCGAGCTGACGCCCGAGGACGTCCGGGACAAGGATCTCTCGGTGTGTGGCGTCGTCTCCTGGTACGGGCCCAGCGACATGCGTCTCTACTATGCATATGGTGGTACGCCTTTCGGTATGCTGGTGGGGGCGTCGGTTGACGATCCCTCCAGCCAGCTTATGGATCGAATGACAGAGGCGTTCGGCTTTGAGATGAAGATGCCCGAGGACTGGGGGCCGGAGCAGACAGTGCAAGAAGCGATGATGCACGGCTTGATGGGCGGTTCTCCGGAGGAGGTGCCCGATGCCTATAGAGTCTTCTCCCCGGTGGAGCACATTGGTTCTCACTGTCCGCCTACACTGTTTCTGCACGGCGTGCACGATTCCATCGTCTCCATCGAAGGAGTTCACGTTATGGCTCAGATGCTGGAGGCCACCGGCGTACCGGTGGTCTACGTGCCCTATCCGCAGACGGAGCACGCCTTCGATCTGATTCTCCCTCAGATCTCACCCTCGGCCCAGGCGGCCCTTTACGAGGTAGATCGCTTTCTGGCGTTGCTGTCTTCGGATGGGTAAAAGTGTGAACGTCGGAACCAAGGAGGTATAGCATGTTTGAGGGAGGTTGCTGGAAGATCGTTGCTGTGGCGTTGCTCTTCGCTGTGACGATGGCCGGATGTGGTGATCAGGATCTGGTCCGGTTGGACGCGGAGGCCGACGAGAGTCAGGTGGAGATGGAACAGGGGGAGGTCCTGGTCGTGACGCTGGAGGGGAATCCGAGCACGGGTTATACCTGGGAGCGTGCAGACGATGGCGGGCAGATTCTGGAGCAGGAAGGGGAGCCGGTGTTCACCCCGGAATCTGATAAGTTGGG
>JBNGDR010000177.1:0-5111 GCA_049975685.1 Anaerolineae bacterium | reverse complement strand
TCTGCAACGGGTGATCTTCGTGCGCATGCCTGGTGGCCGCATGCCTAGCGACCGCATGCCTGGGGGCTCGGCGGCGTTCCACGGTCCGCTTATCAACCCGTCGGTAGTTTGGGCGGCTGATGAGCAGATGGAGCTGTGGGATGATTGTTTCAGCTTCCCACAGCTCATGGTCAAGGTGCGGCGGGCGGTCAGAATCAGGGTCGCCTACACCGATCTTGCGGGTCGATCGCAATCGCTGGAAGCCGAGGGTGATTTCTCGGAGCTCCTCCAGCACGAGATCGACCATCTTGACGGCATCCTCGCCGTACAACGGGCCATCTCTCCCCACGCCTTTGCCACGCGTGCCGAGTGGGAGCGGCAGCTAAACCGATAAAAACGTTGAGCAGGTTGTGGTAGAATAGTAGTTCACGGATGTGTCGCGGTTGAATTTTGTCGCCCTTGCGGATTCCGTGTTGCGTATCCGAAGTGATCTGTGATACGAAAGGCGCAATACGCGATACGAAATACACGGCAGACGCTCGAAAGCCGTGTCCTTATAGTGGGATAGGAGCCAGATATGAACAACAAGAAACCGATCTTCACGCGGCGGAGATTCCTAGAGTGGTTAGTCGCGACCGGTGCCGGGGCAGTTTTGACCGCCTGTGGGGCCGACCAACTGATGACCCCGGAGGCGACGTCCACGAACGCGCCTACACGTGAGCCCACCCAGGCGCCGCCGACAACGGCGCCTACGGAGGAAAGCCAAACTACGGAGGTGTCGTCGACTCCCTCGACCTCCTCAACGCCCGAACCCTCGCCCCAACCAGCCACAGGGGATGCGTATCTCAGCGTCGCCAGAGGTGCGGATCCACGAGCTATGGTCACTGCGGCGTTGGCTGCCATTGGCGGCATGGAGCGCTTTGTCAAACCCGGTGACGAGGTCGTCCTCAAACCCAACATTTGCACCGATTACCATACCTATGAGTACGGCGCGACCACCAACCCCGAGGTCATGGCAGCCCTGGTCTCTCTCTGCCTGGGTGCGGGCGCGAAGCGTGTGAAGGTCATGGATAATCCCTTCGGCGGTAGCGCCGAGAGTGCCTACGCACGTAGCGGGATCGCCGATGCTGTGCGCTCGGCAGGTGGTGAGATGGTCGTCATGCATCGCGCCAAGTTCCGTGCCACCTCTATCCCGGAGGGGCGTAGCATTCGCGAGTGGGATGTCTATCAGGAGATCCTCGACGCCGACGTGCTTATTAACGTGCCCATTGCCAAACATCACAGCGGTGCCCGGCTCAGCCTGGGGGCCAAGAATCTTATCGGTGTGGTGAACAATCCCGGCGGTCTCCACGCAGATCTGCATCAACGCATCGCGGATCTGACCAGCCTCGTCCGACCCCATTTGACCGTCGTCGACGCCATCCGCACGCTCATGAGGCACGGGCCTACCGGCGGCAACCTGGACGATGTGCGCATGACCAATACTGTCATTGCCAGCCATGACATTGTTGCCGCCGACGCTTACGCCACCAGCTTTTTCGATCTACGACCTGAGGAGATCGGCTATGTGAGAGCGGCCGCCGATATGGGTCTGGGTACGCTGGATCTTGCCGGCCTCAAGATCGAAGAGATCTCGGTCTAGGCCGGTTATCTCCACGGCCTCACAGAGATCCATCATGCGTAAGTCTCAGTTGATTCGGCGTCTCCGCCAGATCAGTCAGATCGTTTTCTTCGTCCTCTTCCTCTATCTTTTCGTCGTCACCACGGCCTTCGATGCCCGCCGCGAGGGCGCCGATTTCTTTTTCCTGGTCGATCCCCTCATTGGTCTGACGGCGTCGCTGGCCGGGCGGGCCTTTATCGCCGGTTTCGCCGCCGCTGCTTTCACCCTGGTCGTCACCCTTATCTTCGGGCGGGTCTGGTGCGGCTGGGTCTGTCCCCTGGGTACGCTGCTGGAATGGCTCAGTCCCAGGGGATACCTTTCTCACGATAGACGTCCTTCGGAGCGGTGGCGCTCCGTCAAGTACGTGATACTCTTCATCATCCTGGTCGCTGCCTTGCTGGGCAATCAGACGCTTCTCTTCCTCGATCCTATCACGTTGCTCTCACGCTCCATGGCGACGGCGCTCTGGCCCGCGTTAAGCCGCGCCGTCATGGCTGCCGAGGATTTTCTTTATCGCTTCGAGACACTCTGGCCTCTCCTTGATCTCGTCGACGCCAACATCGTGCGTCCCTTGTTCAAGGGGATGGTCTCGGTTTTCACGCTGGGCGTGCCCATTGCTCTCTTCTTCGCGGGGGTAGTGGCTCTTAATTGGATTGCGGAGCGTTTCTGGTGTCGCTATCTCTGTCCCCTCGGTGGGTTGTTGGGCCTGGTCTCCAAGTTCGCCCTTGTGCGGCGTGACGTCGGCGAGGGATGTGCCCTCTGCGCTCGCTGTAACGGCGAGTGCCCCACCGGCACCATCGATCCGACCGATGGCTACCGCAGCGATCCTGCCGAGTGTATCGTCTGCTACGACTGCATGGTGGACTGTACCCGTGGGGGTGTGGCCTTCCGCGCTCAATTACCAGACTATACCATGGCACGCTGGCGAGAGTACGACCCGAAGCGCCGTGAACTTCTCGTGGGGTTGGGTGCGGGTGCCGCGGTCGTCTCTTTGGCCTCCATCGAGCCTATCACTCAGATCCAGCCCGCCTATCTGGTCCGCCCACCCGGTGCTACTCTTACCGATTTCGAATCGCTCTGCGTCCGTTGTGGGGAGTGCATGCGGGTCTGTCCCACCCAGGGATTGCAGCCCAGTCTCTTCGAGGGGGGCATACAGAATCTGATGACGCCTCACCTCGTCGCCCGGCTAGGTTACTGTAGCTACAGCTGTACCGCCTGCGGTGAGGTCTGTCCCACGGGTGCTATCCCCAAGCTCACGTTGGATGAGAAGCGGCATGTACCCATGGGATTGGCCCGCATTGACCGGAGTCGTTGTCTGCCCTGGGCTCATAATATCCCCTGCATTGTCTGCGAGGAGATGTGTCCCGTCCCCGAGAAGGCCATTCAGCTCGTCGAGGAGGAGGGGGTCAATGCCAGAGGTGAGAGCGTGATACTGCAACGTCCACGCATCGTCAAAGAGCTCTGTATCGGATGTGGTCTCTGCGAGTATCACTGTCCCATGGGTGGTGAAGCGGCGGTGCGCGTCTGGTCGCCCACGGAGGTCGGGGGGTATCTCGGCGATGACCCCGGCTACGCTCCGGAACCCGGGTGATGGTGAGGACCGGGACCATGTTTGGAACGAACCACCGCCGTCTCTTGATAATCGATACATCTCGGCGCCGTTTTCGACTGCGCACCTTGCGCCCGGCAATGCTGGAGCGCCCTCCGGGTGAGGAGTATGGTCCCCTGAGCGGTGAGGCGCTCTGTCAGTATCTGCTCCGTGAGGATTCCAAAGCACTGGTGTTGGCGCGGGGGCCGCTTCCTTTCCTCTCTGGTAACAAGATGACGGTGGGTTACGTCTCGCCTCTTACCGGTTTGCCCCACTATAGTTTCGTGGGCGGGCGGGGCTTTGCGGAGCTATTGAATCTGGGGGTGGATGCTATCGTCTTCCAGCGGGCTGATGATGCTTCGGATCGCCTTTCCTCTGCTTATGTTGTTGTCTCTGGGCGTGCGCCTCACCTCATTGTCGAATGGAAATCGGCCGGTGATCTCCCATCGGGACAGCGCAGTGCCTTCTACCACCTGCTGGCCGAGGAACTGGGTGGTGATCGCGATGTAGGTAGCATCTTCACCGTGGGCGAGGCGGCGCGGCTGGGTTATACCATCGCTAATCTGGGTGTCGACGGTATCTATCACGCCGGGCGGGGTGGGGCGGGACACGTTTTCGCCCACTTTGCTCTCGCGTTGGTGCTGCGGGGTGATCCCGTAACCCCTGAGGATTTGCTGGGAGAAGGCGCCGCTCCCTTCCGCGATCTGCGTAACGGCGAGATTCGCCAGCGGCTGGAGCAGTACTGCGATCGTCTCGCTCGTCGGGACGGCGGCACGGTGTCCAAACTCTACCGGACGGGCAGCGGTGAATCTCCTACTTTGCCTGCCTGCAACGCCCGGCGTCTGGGCTACGACCTGGCGGATCTGGGCGCGCGCAAGATTCTCACCGCCAGTCGTGTTGGGCAGACGGGTTGCCACTGGTGCCAGGTGAACTGTCGCCACTGGCACTGGGTTGAAGCCGAGTACGCGCCCGAGGGGCGCGACACCTTCCTGGATGACTTCGAGCCGACCTATGCCCTCTTTGCTATGCTTGACCTGCGCCCCGAGGGTGGCTCTCATCGGGCGAAACTGGCGCTGCTGGACGAGGTTGATCGCTTGTTGGTGCGACCCATTGAGGAGCTGGGGGCGGATGTCATCGACGTGGGGATAGCTCTGGCTGCGTTCTTCGAAGGTATCGAGCGAGGTATAGTGCCGCCCGGGGATCTACCGGAGACATTGTGTGACGCCCGTCTGGGCGATCTGGACGCCGCTGCCAGGGCCGTGCGTCTGCTTCGACAGGGATCTTCCGAGCCCGCTCTCCGGGCGTTGGGCGGTGGTCCTCAAGCTCTGGCGGAGCGCTACCCCGGGCTGGCGGACATGGTCTTCACCTGCGGTCCACGTACACTGGGTAATCCAGGTCACGCCAACGCTCTATGGACCTTCCTCATGCCCTTCTCGCGCTTCTTCAGTCACTACTCCGGTCAGATCTACAAGGTCCCCGGCGAGCTGGAGCCGGGCATGAGCGATGCCGATGTGGAGGCTCTCTTTGAGGGGGTGATCGCGGAGATGCTGCGACGGGAGCAGTTTGGTTGCCTGTGCAACGCTTTCTCAGCCTGCGCGTTCACCTTCGTCATCTTCAGTGAGGGCGGTGAGGGCATTTGCCTCGATGACGGAGATCTCCTCGTCAGGACGCTGCGAGCCTACGGCATGGAGGTAACACGATCAGATCTGGAGTGGTTTGCCCAGGCTTTCTGGGCGCAGTCCGTCGATCTCAAGTGCCGCTTTGGATGGCATCCCTCGTCGGCTGGTGATCTTCCCCGGCGCGTCTACGAAGCGCTGTCACAGACGCTCGATTTCTCGGAGGAGGAGCTTCAGGTGCTTATGGATCGCCTCATCGAGGTTTGGA
>JBNGDR010000176.1:0-5142 GCA_049975685.1 Anaerolineae bacterium | reverse complement strand
GTTGCGGGAGAAGCAGAAGGCGCGCCGGATCTCCGGTGTCCTGGAGCGACAGTTCCGTCGTTACTTCCGGGAAGCAGAACGTCTCTCGGGCATGACAGGTGAGAATCTGTTGAAGTTGCTGGAGACACGGCTGGACAACGTCGTTTATAGGTTAGGTCTGGCCGATTCGCGAGCGCAAGCCCGTCAGCTGGTGCAGCACGGCCACTTCCACGTGAACGGTCGTCGGACGGATATCCCGTCCTTTGCTGTGCGGGCGGGTGATACGGTTTCCGTGCGCCCCGAGAGTCGAAGTCGTGAATACTTCAAGATCCGCAAGGAGTTGCTGGGTCAGCGTGCCATTCCACCATGGTTAACCTTGAATGAAGATACCATGTCTGGACGCATGTTGTCTATGCCCAGCCGCGAGGAGATTGAGGTGCCGGTGCAGGAACAGCTGATTGTTGAGTTCTACTCACGCTAAGCAGACGGGAGGCGACGTGTTAGCAGCGCCAGTTCTGCCAAAAATCGAGGTCGATGTCAACACCCAGCAGTATGGTCGATATGTTATCGGCCCGCTGGAGGGTGGTTATGGCGTGACCTTGGGGAATTCTATGCGCCGGGTACTCCTTTCTTCATTGGAGGGAGCGGCTATTACAGCCGTGCGCATTACCGATATTCCTCATGAGTTCACGGCTATTCCCGGAGTGCGGGAGGACGTAGTGCAGCTCATGCTACGCCTCAAGCAGGTCCGACTCATTATGGAGGGTGAAGGTCCGCAGTATATGACGCTGCGCGTTGACGGCGAGGGTGTCGTCACTGCTGGTGACATTATCGCTCCACCCGAGATCGAGATCGTGAATCCGGAACTCTATCTGTTCACCGTTGATGACAGCGACGCTCATCTGGATTTTGAATTCACGGTTGAGAAGGGGCGGGGGTACTATCCCGCCGACGGTCGGGGGCGCATGCCTGTCAGCGTGTTGCCGGTGGATGGTATGTTTAACCCGGTCCGACGGGTCACCTTCCACGTAGAGCAGGCTCGTGTGGGTCAGTTGACCAACTACGACCGGCTCACCATGGAAATCTGGACCGATGGACGTATCCAGCCTTTGGATGCGCTCAAGGAGTCGGCCAGGGTGCTGGTGAAGCACCTGCGGCTCATTGCCGGTGCAGAGGTGGAGCCCGAGGAAGAGGAAGCCGCAGCGGAGCCTGAAGAGGAGGAGATTCCCCACAGGGCTTACGCTACACCTATCGAGGATCTGGGGCTTGGCGTGCGAGTTTATAACGCACTCAAGCGCACGGGGATCTCCAACGTAGGCGAGATCCTGGAGATGCTCAAACGGGGCGAGGACGCCTTGCTTGCCATTCGCAACTTCGGTGAGAAGTCGCTGGAGGAGCTGGTGGCGCAGCTTGAGGAACACGAATTCTGGTCCCCGGAGGAAGCCGAGGCTGCCGAGGAAGAGTAGCCCGATTATTGTAGGAGGTAGAGATGCGACATCGCGTCGCGGGTAAGAAACTAGGTCGCTCTACAGGGCACCGCAAGGCCTTGCGCCGTAATCTCGTGAAGGCGCTCATTCGTCATGGACGTATACGCACGACACGGGCGAAGGCGGAGGCTATCCGGGGTCAGGCTGAGCGGTTGATCACACGTGCAAAGCGTAGTCTGGTTGTGGAAGATGAAATGCCTGCCAAGGGGGTTCACGCCCGTCGTATGGCGGCGACCCAATTGCAGGATCGAAAGTTGGTGCAGATACTCTTTGATGAGATTGCGCCGCGTTATCTGGATCGCCCGGGTGGTTACACCCGAATGTTGAAGCTGGGCCGGCGGAAGGGCGATGCCGCCGAGATGGTGATTTTAGAGCTCGTAGAAGAATAGGTGGAGTCCCCTCGGTGCGGGTAAAGGCCGTCGTTGCTTACGACGGGACGGGTTACAGTGGTTTCCAGTGGCAGAAGAACGCTCCTACGATTCAAGCGGAGTTAGAGAAGGCCCTGGAGAGATTGACCCGGAAAGCCACCCGGATCTTGGCCGCCGGACGCACCGATGCTGGTGTTCATGCCAGAGGGCAGGTTATTGCCTTTGATCCGGTTTGGCGGCATGATTTGGCGGATTTGCAGCGGGGGATGAACGCTCTGTTACCGGAGCAGATCGCTGTGTTGGATCTCGAAGAGGCGCCATCGGATTTTCATCCGCGTTTTGATGCGGTGCGCCGTCGATATCGGTATACCATCTATAACGCTGCGGTGCGGGATCCCTTGGTTCACCGGTACAGTTTACATCTATCGCGCGAACTGATGGTTGCTGAAATGCAGAGGGCTGCGCGGTTTCTGGTGGGGAAGAAGGATTTTCTCGCCTTTGGATCGCCACCACAGGGTGATAATTCTGTACGCGAGGTCTTCACCGCGAGGTGGCAATCCGACGGAGCGCTGCTGAGTTTTGAGATCGAGGCCAATGCCTTTCTGTACCGGATGGTTCGGATGGTCGTAGGCACGCTTCTGCGGGTGGGAGACGGTTCGCTGTCGGTTGGCGATTTCGGTGACATTCTGCATACGCGGGATCGTAACCGGGCCGGACCGGCGGTGGCAGCCAGAGGACTTGTGCTGGAGGCTGTTCTTTATTGAGGTGTTTCGAAATAGAGGCGGTCTTGAAGCCGGAGTCGAGAGAAGGGAAGAAACGCACTCATTTCTTAGAGGAGTGGGCATAAAGTGAAGAATGTGAGATTACATAAGACGTACATGGCTAAGGCCGAGGATGTTTCCCGGAAATGGTACGTGGTGGATGCCACGGATCAGACGCTGGGACGTCTGGCCTCTGAAGTCGCCCGCATCCTGCGGGGGAAACACAAGCCGGAATACACACCGCACGTTGACGTGGGTGATTACGTCATCATCGTCAACGCTGAGAAGGTGGGTGTTACCGGTCGTAAGATGGATCAGAAACGTTATTATCGGGCCTCTGGTTATCCCAGTGGCTTGAAGTCCGTCACGCTGCGACGTCAGCTGGAGCTGCACCCTGAGCGGGTTATCAGATCGGCAGTCAAGGGGATGTTGCCTCGCGGTCCGTTGGGTCGCCGGATGTTCAAGAAGTTGAAGGTCTATGCAGGCTCTGAACATCCCCACGAAGCGCAGCAACCGGAACCGTTGGAGTTATAAGGAGGCAGGATGGCAGAAGGACGATATTACGAAGGATTGGGTCGCAGGAAGCGTGCTACGGCTCGCGTCAGGATTTACCCCAGTGGTAGTGGTCAGAAGATTGTAAACGGAAAACCCTATCAGGAATACTTCGGTCGTGAGAAGGATTGGCAGGCCGTTGATGGTCCCTTTGAGGCCACTCAAACGGAGGGCAGCTTCGATATGACCGTTCTGGTTAAGGGCGGCGGGATCACCGGGCAGTCAGAGGCTGTACGCATGGGGACTGCACGGGCCTTGCTCGAATACAATCCGGAGTTTCGGTCTGCATTGCGTTCGGCCGGTTTCCTGACCCGCGATCCTCGCGAGAAGGAGCGCAAGAAGCCCGGTCTCAAGCGAGCGCGCAAGGCGCCCCAGTACACCAAGCGCTAACCGCATCCTATATTTTAACCTTATACGACAACCACAGGTAGGCGAGTACATCGCCTACCTGTTCGTTGTGTAATTATTCAGGGAAGGTTATGTCTCAGTTACAGTCTCAGATTACCATCGTCGGATTGGGCCCAGGCGCTCCAGAGCAGATCACGCGGGAAGCCTGGGATGTACTTTGTGAGAGCGAGGAGATCTGGCTGCGGACGGCTCATCATCCCGTGGTCTCGCACCTTCCGCAGACTTTGACCCTTCACGCCTTCGATGCCCTCTACGAGGAAGCGGAGACCTTTTCCGAGGTCTATGAATCTATCGTACGTCGTGTACTCGACCTGGGGAGACGGGAGGAAGGCGTCGTCTACGCAGTACCGGGACATCCTTTTGTGGGAGAAGCGACCGTCTCGAAGATTGTGGCCGAAGCAAAGCAGCAAGGCATTTCCCTACGGGTGGTGGGCGGGCTCAGCTTTGTCGAACCGGTCATGGCGGCGTTGGAGGTCGATGCATTGAACGGGCTCCAGATCGCCGATGCCCTGGAGGTGATGGTTCAACATCATCCTCCCTTCAACCCTGACTTACCGGCGCTCGTAGGGCAAGTATACAATCGGCGCGTGGCCTCGGGTCTCAAATTGACGTTGATGAACCAGTATCCTGATGAACACGAGGTCGTCCTGGTAGATGCCGGGGGAACTGCCGCGCAGGCTGTGATCCGGGTTCCCCTATACGAGAGCGATCGACAGATTCTGGGGCCCTTGACCTCGCTCTACGTGCCAGCGTTGTCGAGGGTGAGCAGTTTCGAGGGGTTTCAAGAGACTATCGCACGTTTGCGTGCTCCGGACGGCTGTCCCTGGGATCGCAAACAGACCCACCAAAGCCTGCGGACTAACCTTCTGGAGGAGGCTTACGAAGTTCTGGAGACCCTTGATGAGGGGGATGTGGAGGGTCTATATGAGGAATTGGGGGATCTTCTGCTCCAGATCGTCCTGCACACGCAGATTGCTACGGAGGAAGGTGAATTCCAGATGCCCGACGTGATCGCTGCCGTGGATGCCAAGATCAAGCGTCGCCATCCTCACGTCTGGGGCAAGGTTTCTGTTTCAGATGCCGAGGAGGTCTCGACCAATTGGGAAGCCATCAAGCGGGGGGAGCGCGAAACACGCGGTGAGGGGGAGAAATCTCTCCTTGACGGGGTCCCCAGCACTCTGCCGGCGTTGGCTCAGGCCTACGCATATCTCAGTCGTGCGGCGAGGGTGGGGTTTGCGCCCGGCGATGTTGAGCATACACTGCGGTCGATTCGCCTTAATCTGGCGGAGTTTAAAGAAGCCGATAACGGCAAGGATGACGCCGGGTGGTTAGGGGCGCTTCTCTTCGACATAGTCCGCCTGGCCCATCTTCTGGACATAGAGCCCGAAAGCGCACTGCGGGCTTCCAACGCGCGCTTTGCGCGTCATTTCCGCCGCTTCGAGATAGCTCTAAAAAAGGAGGAAACCTCGCCAGAGAATCTCACACCTCTGGCGAGAGCCAGACTTTGGAAAGATACAGAGGGAGAGTGATCCCTTCACGTTGAAAACAAGCCCGTTGCCTTGCAAAGCAACGGGCTTGTTTTGTTAG
>JBNGDR010000175.1:0-5158 GCA_049975685.1 Anaerolineae bacterium | reverse complement strand
AGCAGGCGATCGCCTGCTTGCAGAGCCCACAGCAGGGTGAAGAAGGCCTCGCCGCGCAGATCCTCTGCCTCACGTCCCAGCAGAGAGGCCCAGCCATGGTAGACAGTATAGAGTGCGTCTTCCTCGGTCTGTGGGACCGTCTCCACGGGTACGAACTCTGCTTCCACAAGGGGACCGTAACCGTGAGGCCCCGTGGTTACCAGCCAGATACTCTCTGTTAGTGTATCCGCCACCGTGGCTATCCAGCGGGCTACGGCGATGCGCTCGTCGGGTGGGAGTTGGTCCCAGTTGTCGACCAGGATAATGCTGGGCTGATTTTGTAGTTGTTCCAGAAGCCACTTGGGCACGGCGCGGGGCAAAAAGCGGGTGGCAAGCTCGGTCAGTGCTTCAAGTGGGGGACTATCATCCTCAGGGGGTGCTGAGAGCCGCGCTAGATCGATCCAGAGAGGGAATCGTTCATAAGGGGGACCCTCATCTTCTTCCGTAGCCACTACCCAGGTCATCATAGCCAGGGACGTGGTGCGTCCATCCCCTTTGACGCCGGTGAGCAGCACGCGTGGATGTCCCTTCAACAGACCTTTGAATGTGACACGGCGGGGTGTAGATTCCTCGCCTTCTTCGGTCAGGTTAAGGGCAGGAGGCTGTGGAGCAAGGAAAAGGGGAGGCACAAAGACACTCTCGGGATTCTGAGGTTCAAACAGGAGCAGGGTCCTGAGAGCATCCTGAAGTGCTTCGAGGTACTTCTCCTCGGTGCTTCTGCGCATCCTGTCGCGCCATTGAACGATAGGCGCCCAGAGCCGTTTGACCTGGTTCTTAAGCGTCTCTCGATAGCGATAGAGAAGGGCCGCAAGGAGCCAGGCAGCGATGGCACCAATGAGGGCCGAACGCCAATCGAAGCGCCAAGCGTTTTGCTGAAGAAAAGGAGCTATAAGCACCTTTATCCCTCTTCAGATGCTGAGGCCTCGCCCGTTTTCTTTTCTGTTTCCTCCAGCTCTTCCGGATCGATGACCAGACGGTAACCCTGCCCTCGCTCGCTGATGATGTACTTTGGATCACGCGGAATGGCTTCGATCTTCTGCCGCAGGTACCAGATGTAAAGCTTGAGATAGTCTCGACGGTTGGCGTATTCCGGACCCCAAACGCGCCGTAACAAAGTATCGTGACTCACCGTCCGTCCGGCGTCCTGGATGAGGGCGGAAAGCAGTGAGAATTCGGTCGGTGTCAGAGAGACAATGCGATTGTCGATCTTGACCTCGTGGGTGTCCAGGTTAACCCAGAGATCACCCGCCTGGAAGATGGTTTGTTCACCGCGTGCGCGACGGGCGCGGGCCAGCGAAGCCTTAACGCGGGTCACCAGCTCCTTATATCCGAAGGGTTTAACGATGTAGTCATCTGCTCCCAACCCCAGACCGTAGGTGATGTTGTGTTCATCTCCCAGGGCTGTGAGGAAGAGTACGGGTGCGTCCGTTATGCCGCGTAGAGCCTCGTAGACATGCCAGCCGTCCATGTTGGGCATGAGAATGTCCAATAGCACGAGATCCGGAGGGCTTTTACGTGCTGTCTCTAGACCACTCTCGCCGTCGCTGGCGGTCTGCACCTCGTACCCGGCTCGTTCCAGGAGCAGGTGTATAAGTTGGGATAATGCTTCATCGTCCTCAATTAGTAGGATTTGCTCCTTCATACCTCTCTCCTTAGGTGAATCGGCAGGTTTCGTTTACCGAACGAAGTACAACACGAGCCATGTCAAGGTTAGGTGAATACACGAGAAAGATTTCCTGGTCGGTGGTCTTGGCTGTGCAATCTATGCTTTCAGGCGATGTCGATGATTTCGGATTATGTGATAAGAGTTTTAATCGATACTCACCCGGACAAGTCCCAGGGTTACGCTTCTCTCTCTTTATAATATGTTAGAATTGCCCGTTGTCAAACTCTAATCGGATTTCGGTAAGAAGACGGGTTATTGGAGGGATTAAGCAAAGAAAAGTGAGGGGTTCAGGGAGCCACGGCCTGTCGTAACAGACGGTTGCCGATATCAGCGGCCGCTTCGGGGTCGGCAGAGTTTTCCAGGAGGACGGCTACAGCGTATCTGGGGACGCTGGATGAGTTCAGGCCGATGAACCAGGTGAGCTCCCGTTCGGGGCCGGCCAGTGCCTGCCCCAGGTGTCCGATGGACTCGCCCCATCGGGGCCATAAGGCACGGATCTCTTTGGCTGTCTCGGCGTCGATGATGGGCACGGAGTTCAAGCTGGGAACTGCTTCACAACCTGGCTGGACCTCCGCCAGCAGGTGTAGCGGTGGATAGGCGCCCCGGTTCCCGAGGGTTGCTGCGACACCGACCATCTGCAGCGGCGTGACAAGGAGCTGCCCCTGACCCAGGGCCTCTACCGCTGCCGATTCACTTTCTGCAGGATCCCACGCGATGGCTGCTGTGGGAATCTCAAGCGCTGGAGCTTCGGTTAACCTCCAACGGGCGAAGGAGGTCTGGAGATTGACGATTCCCAGACGTTCGCCAGCTTCGGCGAAGGGGGCGGGACAGGCTGCTGCAAGGGCAGCAGCCCATCCCTCACCCTGTGGTGCCACTCGACAGGTAAGGTAGCTCCCATTGAGGCTTACCCTTTTATCCAGCGGTGTCGCGGGGGGCAGTAAAGGATCTTCGTCCGTCAGAAAAGCACTCAATATCACCGTCTCCAGCACTGCACCGGGCTGCGCGACACCCTGGGTGGCTCGATTGAGGAGGGGGGCGTCGGGGTCATCACGGAGAGTCGGCCATTGTTCCTCAACCATTGCCGGATGGTAGGTGGGTGCGGAAGCCAGAGCGAGGATATCACCTGTGCGAGCATCCACCAGCACAGCTGCTCCTCGATAACCCTCCAGTTGGTTTTGAGATAGTTCCTGCAGGCGTGCGTCCAGCGTCAGATTGACGGTCCGCCCGGTAGGTGGTCGGTGAAGCAAACCGTCCCAGGTTGCTTCCCAGGCTGTGCGATCTATCTCGCCCCGCAATGCCGCGTCACAACTTCCCTCGATGCCCGCCGTCCCGTAGGCAAGGGTCGCGTAGCCTACCACCGGCGCCGCTTCAGGTACGGGATAGGTGCGTGTGACGAACCCATCTTCATCGACGTCGATATCGGCGAGTACGGTACCTCGACGATCGACGATGCGTCCCCGGCGGATCTGCAGCTCGTCCAGGATGCGGTGGGCGTTGGTGGGATAGGTACGCAACTCCTCGGCGCGAATCACAGTCCATGCCCCGGTGCCCAGGCCCGCAATGCCGACAAGTAGGAGGAGCGCACTCCCAAGGTGACCTGCTGTTTTGCGCAATGGTGGCAGCGTGCGAGAGGCCGGCAGCGGCAGACTCAGTGCTGGACGATGGGGGGCCGACAGATTGAGGAGGAGGCCCGTGGCAATCAGACTCGTCACCAGGGAGGATCCGCCGTAGCTTAGGAAGGGCAACGTCACACCTGTGATGGGTATCAGTTTGGTGTTCCCGGCTACGATGACCCAGGTCTGAAGTCCCAGCAAGGTGGCAATACCGCCGGCCAGAAGCCCTTCAAAGGGAGATTTGGTGCGCTGGGCTAGACGTAATCCTCGATGGACGAGCACCGCTACCAGGGCCAGGAGGGCCAGCGCGCCGACGGTGCCGAATTCTTCCACCAGCGCTGCGTAGACGAAGTCGGTGTGGACGGCCGGGATAAGGGTAGGACGTCCTTGACCAGGACCTTGGCCCACAAGCCCGCCTGCTGCCAGCGCAAAGAGAGATTGCAGGATTTGAAAAGCGCGATCTGCCTGCTCAGGTAACCAGGGATTTAGCCAGATGCTGACGCGCAGCGCCACCCGCGCTGAGAGGAGTGCGCCCGCCACGGCAATGGGAGCGAAGAGCAGCAGCCCGATGATGACGTAGATAGTCCGTCCCCAGGCCAGGTAGATCATGGCCAGGAAGGTGAGGTAGAAAAGTAAAGCTGCACCCAGATCCTGTTGCCAGGCCAGAAGGATCAGCGCCAGGCCTACCATCAATAGCATGGGGGCCAGGACCACGGGCCAAAGGCGAAAACCATCCCCGCCAGCGGGAACTTCCCGCCGATCGGCTAAATAGGCTGCCAGGTAGATGACGAGCAGGAGTTTCAGGATCTCCGAGGGCTGAAAATAGAACCCAAAGAGACCTAACCAGAGGCGGGCTCCCTGACCTGAGGGGTTAACACCGAAGAAGAGGGTGGTTGCTAGCAGAAGGAGCCCGCCGATGAGGAGGCTGTATCGATAGCGGCGCAGTAGCCTGGGAAGTGCAGGGAACAGGGCAATGGCGCAGAGACCCATGGCGCCCAGGATCAGCCATAGCATCTGGCGCCAGAGGAAGTTGGGCGCTACCCGGGCCAGGAGCAGTAGCCCCCATCCTGACATCAGAGCTACTGGCGGGATGATGAGGAGATCGGCATTGGGCAGGCGTATTCGCAGTAACCCGTAGGTGATTGCCCACGTTAGAGTCCAGACGGTGACCAGGGCGTAGAGATGTCTTGGCGTCAGGGCCTCGGTAGGCGCTGCGAGCGCCAGACTCACGGCGCCCAGTGTGACGAAGATCCCTGCGCAGATGAGCAGAGGGATCTCGCGAGAACTATGCCGAGGTTTTGTTGCGTCCGTCATTGGCGATTTCGCTAGCGCTTTCTATCAGGGAACTCACAGGGCAGGCCAGAAATCGGGTTTCTACAAGAAACCCGATTTCTGCTCCCGGATCGCTAGAGGAAAGGCCCCACGATGAGGTCGAGATCCTGCTTGACGTCATCGGGGATCCGATCGCGCGCAGTGATGATAGCGTTCTCCAGCGCTTGAGCGCAATTACAGGTGGACTCTTTGCTTGCCAAGCGCGGGATAAGCAAGGCAAGGGCTTCTTTGGCGATGGTGACGTTGGCATTAAGTCTGGGGATAACGATGTCTACCGTCACCGGCTCTTCGCTCTCGTGCCAGACGTCGTAGTCGGTGATGTGTGCCAGGACACCGTAGCACATGCCTGCTTCACGGGCAAGAAAGGCCTCGGGGCTCGTGGTCATCCCGATGATGTCCATTCCCCAGGCGCGGTAGGTTTCGCTTTCGGCCTTGGTGCTGAACCTGGGACCCTCGATGGTGATGAAGGCGCCACCCCGGTGGACGTGTCCCCCGGCCTCCTCCACGG
>JBNGDR010000174.1:0-5181 GCA_049975685.1 Anaerolineae bacterium | reverse complement strand
GGCCTGTCCTGAAGGCAGTGGAGGACAGCGGGGATGACAATCGAGCTATTTTCAGAGGAGGGACTATGCAGAAGCAGTCTACTTCTTTTGTTCATGTCGCCGCCGTTGCGGGAATGATCGCCGGTATCGGCGATTTTGCCGTCACCCTGATCCTGGGCTTCTTCTACCCCAACTACAATCACCTCCGATTTGTTATGAGCGAGCTGGGCACAGCACAAAGCCCGATTGCCCTCTGGGTCAATGCCTGGTGGGTGCTCTTCGGTGTTCTCTTTGTCGTATTTGCTATTGGGCTATGGCAAGGGTTCATGGAGCATGGGACTCCCGCGGCCGTCATCGCGCTGATGGTCGCGCTTTTCGGGCTCGGCGCAGGCATCGGGGGTGGGTTGTTTCCCATGGAGCCGGGCGGCCTGGAGACCACACTTGTTGGGAGACTCCATGGCGTTTTCGCGGGAATCGGATTCATGACTATCGCTTTCGTGCCGCTGGCGGCGCTATGGCTCTTCCCGCGTTCAAGCAACCCTCGGCTGTTCTGGCTCTCGGTGGGCGTCTTCATCCTGGGATTGATCCTCTTCGGCCTATTTATTGCTGCGGAGGATGTGGCTGGTAGCCGCAGCCTGTTGGCCTATGCTGGACTCTGGCAGCGGCTCTTTCTATTGAACCACTACGCTTATCTTGGTCTATTTGCAGCCCGGATGCTGCATCATAACGACGTGAGGTGAATCATGCTACAGAAACAGATCGGCGGAGTGGGTCACGTGGCCCTACAACTCTCGGATCTGGACGAGGGCTTACAGTTCTTCCACATTATGCCAAACTGCGAGAGAGCTGTAGAATAGCCGTGACACTACTTGTTGGCTGCATCTTGAAGAAGCCGTCGGTCCGATGTTTCACCGATGGTCGGGGTCCTACTCTTGGGAGAAACCAACATGACATCTGGCGCAGTCCACTCCTCTGATGACGGTCTGGGGATGAACACGCTGTTCGTCGTTCTGGTTCTGGTCACCTATCTTTCCACCTTCGCCAGCGGTGAGGTCGTCTTCACCACTCAAAGGGGACTGTTATTCACGGCTTGCGGTGTCCTTTTTGTCTTCTTGGGGATGGTTACCTTTCCCCAGTTTGAACAGAGAGGGGGAGCAGCGGCTTACCTTCACCTGGTTGTTCAAACGTTGTTGGCCGCTTTCATCTACTACCTTAGCCGTGGGCAGGGTTGGCTGATTATGCTGCCCATCCTGGGACAGGGTGTGATGGTGTTGCCGCCCCGTCAGCGTATTTCGATGTTATTCCTCAATCTACTGGGCGTGATGGGCGTCACCTTTTTGCTGGTGGATCCTTCAGATGTTCCCGGCGTGACGCTATCGGTCGGGTTGACCGTGCTGATAAGTGGGCTCCAATACGCGCTGTCGGCCGTCTTCGTCGTACTCTTCACGCTCGTTGCTGTCCGAGAACGGGAAGCGCGTGCCTCCGTTGAAGAGTTGGCGCAGCAATTGGAGGATGCAAATGCCAAACTGCGTTCGTACACGGCCCAGGCAGAGGAGTTAGCGGTGGTCAAGGAGCGCAACCGGCTGGCGCGTGAGATTCACGATGGACTGAGCCACTACCTTACAGCTATTAATATGCAGATCCAGGCGGCATTGGCCGTGCTGGATCTGGATCGTGAACGAGGTCTGAAAGCTCTGAATCAGGCGCAGGCCTTGAGTCAGGAGGGACTGGCTGAGGTGCGGCGTTCAGTGTCCGCGCTTCGGGCTTCTCCTTTGGATGATTTCTCGTTACCGGAAGCCGTGAGGCGATTGGTCGGGGGTTGTCGTAATAGTGGCCTTGAGGTGCTCTACGAGGTGGAGGGTGAGCCGGTGGGACCGGGTGCCCAGGCCGCGTTGGTCATCTATCGCGCTGTCCAGGAAGGATTGACCAATGTGCGCAAGCACGCGCAGGCACAACGGGTTGAGGTCCGACTGGTGTACGATGATGATCATGTCACGCTGCTGGTTGAGGATGATGGGCGGGGCACCTCGGAGCCCGAGGGCGGCTTCGGCCTGCTGGGGATTCGGGAGCGTCTCAAGCTGGTCGATGGGCAGATGCGGGTGGAGACGGGGGTTGATCAGGGGTTTAGGCTTCAGGTGGAGGTGCCAAAATCATGATTCGTGTGCTTTTGGTTGACGATCAAGCGCTCTTTCGCGAAGGGCTGGAGACCTTACTCTCGGTTCAGCCCGATATTGAGGTGGTGGGGCAAGCCGCGGACGGCCTGGAGGCCTTGCAGCAAACCCGGTTGCTCACCCCCGATGTAGTACTCATGGATCTCCGGATGCCCAGACTCGACGGTGTAACCGCCACACAACGGTTGCTCAAAGTTCGACCGGAAACCCAGGTGATCGTGCTGACGACTTTCGATGATGACGAGGATATTTTTCGAGGCCTGCGCGCTGGTGCTGTGGGTTACCTGCTGAAGGATGTCTCGGCCGATAAACTCCTGGAGGCCGTCCGCGCGGCCGCGCGAGGTGAATCTGTGTTGCAACCCGCCGTCGCCACCAAGGTGATCAGCCAGTTCTCGCGATTGGCGAATCGGGTTCCTGAGCACCAGGATCCTTTGATTGAACCCTTGAGCGATCGCGAACGCGAGGTCTTGGCCTTGATCGCCGCGGGCAAGACCAATCGCGAAATCGCCGAGACGCTTTTTATCGCCTACGGTACGGTGAAAAACCATGTGACCAGCATCCTCAGCAAATTGGGCGTGAATGATCGTACCCAGGCGGCCCTCAAGGGCAAGGACCTGGACTTATTCTGAGCTAGCTCTTCTCTTCTGTTGTCATTCCTCTCTGTGACCGTCATATGTGACGGTCACATTCAGAAATATGACCCTCCAATGTATCTCCTGATGCATGCCTCCGATTGCATTTATACGTATACTTGATGTGGCTGTTTGCTGGATCAGGCCATACGCCCAACAGTAGCCCAGATCTCAGGTCCTTGCTCACTGCTCTCTGTTCACCACTTACTACATGTTAAAGGAGATGTTATGAAAACCTTAGGTTGGCGTTATGTAGCGATTCTGGTGGGGGTGCTGTTTCTGGCGTTACCTCTTGTGGTATTAGCCGATGAATCAGAGCCCGATTTTGAGTCATTGATCTCGACTCCTATACCGCGAGCGAACTCTGCCGCAGTTTCACCCGATGGGCAGTACCTCTACGTGGTTCAGAAAGCAGATCCCGATGGCACCACTGTGCCACCGTCGTTCGTAAAACTCAACGCCCATACGTTGGAAGTGATGCAAGTTCTCACCCTGCCCAATGGTCTCGGTGGGGACGTGGCCCTGTCACCCGATGGGACACGGGCTTACGTCGCGATGTCAGGAGTTGCGGGGAGTGATTTCTTTGGCAGTGGCCGGGTGGTCATGGTAGACACAACGACTTACACAATCGCCGATGAAGTAGTCTTTAGCAGTGATGACTGGGTGAGCAGTGTTGCCGTCCATCCTTTCGAAGAGAAGATCTACGTCACCTCTCGCCAGACTGCTGGCAAGATCTACGTTATTGATACCGGGCCCACGGCCTTGACTCGGACCAACACCATTAATATTGGGGCTGGCCCGGTGGGTGTGGCGATCTCACCCGATGGGAAGCGAGTCTACGCAGCGAACCGGAAAGACGCTACACTTTCGGTCGTCGACACTGCGTTGGAGATGCTTACACAGACGGTGAATCTTCCTATCGACGCGGCCGGTTCTGGTACTCGGATCGCCTTGACCCCCAATGGTAAAGAAGCCTACATTGCTTTTAGCAACTATCAAGAGGGTGGTCAGTGGGTGGGCCAGTATCGTTTCGTTGTTGTGAACACCGATCCGAATAGCGTCGAATTCCACGCCGCAGAGGTCGTTACCACCACAGGTTCGTATCTGCAGGATGTGACCCTGAGCGACGACGGTGCTTACGCCTTCCTTGCGTCCTTGAACAGCAATGAGATGCTGATTTACGACACAAACACGCACACAGAGGTGGGGAGCGTTGAGGTATCAACGCCCAAGACTGTAGCCACCGGGCCCGATCGTAACACCGTCTACGTCATCTCAAAGGAGACAGAGCATGTGATTAAAATCAAACAGGGACGCTTCCACGTTGACAATCAGGGCGCAGTTGCCAGGCCGGGTAGATTAACTTATCATCCCCAGGGCGACACCCTGTACCTTCTACAGGGCAGGGATTCGGAGAGTGACTCTCCCGCTACTGTCTGGCTCCTTGACCCCGTGACATTGGAAGCGAGCCATATAGTGACGCTGCCCACCGGAATTCCTACTGATCTCACTACTTCACCTGATGGTACACAGCTCTACGTGACGCTCTCCGGCTGGGCCGGTTCGGAGTATTACGGTCGGGACCGCCTGGTGGTCATCGATACAGCAACTTACTCTATGACCGATGTCCTTTCCTTTAATATCGATGGTTTCACGCGCGTGGTCGCCCATCCCAACGGAGAAAAAGTATACGTGACAGCTCGAGGTGGCGGAGGCAAACTTTACATTTTCGACGTTGTCAGCCCCACGGTGGCGCCAAAGGTGCTCAACGTTGGCGATGCACCTGTCGGGTTGGGGGTCACACCCGACGGCTCGCGGGTCTACGTTGCAAACCGTACCTCCGCGAACCTCTCGGTTATTGAGACTGTCTCAGATACCGTAACGACCACCGTAGACCTGCCAATTCAATCGAGCGGTAGTGCTACATCAGTGGCGATCACACCGGATGGCAAGAAGGCTTACGTGAGCTACAGCACGTATAGAGATGGACCGTGGGTGGGACAATACCGCGCCGTGGTGGTAGACATCGATCCTGCCAGTCCAACTTATCACGCTACCGCCGTCATCACGACGACGGGGGCGCGGCTGAACCAGTTTGACATCATCGCGGAGGGCGCCTACGCGGTTGTCACTAGCCAGGATACCGATGAGCTGATCTTCATCGATACTGCGACCGATACGGAGGTTCAACGGGTCTACACCGGTGATGGTCCTGTCGACGTCACCGCCTGGGTGGAGCCTAATGTAGCCTACGTGGTAAATGCAGATGGATCGGTTGTGAGAATCCGTTTGGAGCCTTTCAAGATCTTCTTACCTATCGTCCTGCGCCCCAAGTAGGTCTAGGATCTTCAGCTGTTATCTCGTTTCAGGAACAGGCCGCCAAGAATCTTGAATGGAGG
>JBNGDR010000173.1:0-5196 GCA_049975685.1 Anaerolineae bacterium | reverse complement strand
CGGCAGACGGTCCGCACACCTTCGTTGAACTTGATACGTTGACGGCTAACTTTCGCCGCATGAGCGAAGCTATTCAAATCCGTCAGGCTGCTCTGCGTGAGAGCGAAGCAAAGTACCGCTCTCTTATCGAGCAGTCTGCGGACGCTGTTTATTTGCTCTATGAGGGTAAGTTCGAGGTCATCAATCCCAAGTTTGAGGAGCTCTTTGGTATCACATCCGAGGAAGCCAGGGCAACAGATTTTGATTTCCTAAGCCTGGTGGCGCCTCAGAGCCAATCTATTATCGCCGAGCGAGTCCAGAAGCAGGAAAAGGGTGAGGAACTCAGCCCCCGCTACGAGTTCACCGCGCTGGATAAAGAGGGCCGGGAGATTGAGGTAGAGGTCTCTGTATCTTACGTGCCATATCACGGCGGTACAGCCACCCAGGGGGTGCTGCGGGATATCACTGCGCGGAAGCGGATGGAAGAGAAACTGCGTGAAAGGGAGGAACGCTACCGAACGCTGGTCGAGAATGTGCCCATTGGCGTCTATCGTAATACCCCCGGTCCAACCGGGAAATTTTTGACCGCCAACCCAACCTTTCTCCAGATTTTCGGCTTTGATTCGGAAGAGGAACTCAAAGCGATCAACGTGTCAGATCTTTACGTAAATCCTAAAGATAGGAAAGCTTTTTCAGACCGTCTCTTGGCCGAGGGCCATGTTACCGGGTTGGAGCTCCAACTACGGAAACAGGATGGGACACCCATCTGGACATCGGTCACAGCCCGTGTGACACATGATGAAATGCAAGGGCTAACCTATTTCGATTGCACTATTGAAAATATTACCGTGCGTAAGCAGATAGAGGCAGAGCGGGAGGAATTATTGGCCCGGATCCGCCGGCAGGCCCAACAGGTTCGACAGATCATCAACACGGTGCCCGAGGGGGTGCTTGTGATAGATGCCGAGGGTCGTGTGGTACAGGCTAATCCCGTTGCCGAGAGTGCCCTGGAAGTGCTGGCATCCGCAAAGAAAGGCGATATCATAACGCGTCTGGGGAATCGTCCCCTTTACGAATTGCTCACGTCACCTCCTACCAGCGGACTGTGGCACGAGGTTGAGGCGAACAAGCGAATATTCGAGGTCATCGCCCGATCGGTGCACAATGGGAGCGACCCCGAGACTTGGGTGCTGGTGGTACGTGATGTGACACGCGAACGGGAGATCGAGCGTCAAGCCCGGCAGCAGGAGCGTTTGGCTGCGGTAGGGCAATTGGCGGCTGGCATCGCCCATGATTTCAATAACATTCTGGCCACTATTGTGCTGTACACCCAGATGATATCAGGGACTGAAGAGCTCTCGGCTCGAAACCGGAAGCAATTGGCTACCATCAATGATCAGGCGAAACAAGCAACTCAACTGATCCAACAGATCTTGGATTTCAGTCGCCGGGCTGTGATCGAGCGGCGTCCGTTGGACCTGTTATCGCTTCTGCAGGAACAGGTGCAGTTGTTGGAGCGGACGCTGTCGGAGAATATCCAGATCCATTTGGCTTATGAGGAAGATGAATATATCATCAACGCCGACCCGGGCCGTATCCAGCAAGCCCTTACGAATCTGGCCCTCAATGCGCGCGATGCGATGTCGAAGGGGGGAACCCTGCGATTGGCGTTGCAGAGAATCACCGTGATACCAGGTCAACAATTATCTCTTCCCCCGGAATTGAAACCCGGAGATTGGATTCAGTTGATAGTATCAGATACCGGTGAGGGTATCTTACCCAGAGATCTGCCTCATCTCTTTGAACCTTTTTTCACCACCAAGGAACCTGGCAGGGGGAGTGGTTTAGGATTGGCTCAGGTACATGGGATTGTGCGGCAGCATGGAGGACACATCGATGTGGACACACAGGTAGGTGCGGGAACAACCTTTAACATTTACTTGCCGGCCTTGACATCGAAACCGCCCGAGGCTCTATCTTCCGAATTGCCCGATCTTATCAAGGGTCGTGGACAGACTATTCTGGTGGTAGAGGACAACGTGGGTACCCGAGACGCGCTGGTGGCAAGCTTGAGAAGTCTTGGCTACCGGGTTACGAAAGCGGCTAATGGGGAAGAAGCTCTGGGGATGTTGGCGGGTATGCAGGTTGAATTAGTGTTGAGTGACGTGGTGATGCCGAAGATGGGTGGAAAAGCGTTACTGCATGCCTTACGAGAGCAAGGAATAGATGTTCCAGTGATCCTGCTGACGGGTCACCCTCTGATGGAAGAGCTGGAGGCTTTGCGCGAGGTGGGGTTGGATGATTGGTTGTCCAAACCGATCAGTCTCGTGGAGCTTGCGGAGGCGGTGAATCGGGCACTGAATCGTTAAGCAATCGGGATCGAGACTATCCATAGATTCTGTGTTTCTCGACGTTCAACATATCGTCC
The DNA here is from genome assembly GCA_049975685.1 of Anaerolineae bacterium. Taxonomy (GTDB): domain Bacteria; phylum Chloroflexota; class Anaerolineae; order B4-G1; family SLSP01; genus DAOTVC01. Next base: position 2,789 of record JBNGDR010000173.1, on the reverse strand, counting down.
CAGAGGCGTGCCAATGCCTCTGGGACGATATGTTGTATCATCTACTACTTCAGAATCCCACTGTTCATCGGTTGCACTCGGGGCCCCCCCGCCAAATGGCCCATGGTCATCACCTCCATTCAGCTCAGGCTTTCTCCTTAGACACGTGGCATAATGGATAATGAAGCCGGTATCCTGTGTGATGAGAGATAGATCGATTGGGAATGGTCTTTCCCTTGAGAATGGAATATAACGTTGAGGGGTGTGCAACCATGACAAGAGTAAGTGGATCACGACGACGCAGATCAGGACGGAACGGCGGTATAGATGGGTGGATCTTCGCTGCGGCAGGGCTGATCGTGCTTCTTATCTTCGCCCTGCCCCTTTACGAGGCCCTGCGTCCCCAGCCGGGTATGGCAATGCCCTCGGAGGGCAATCTGCACTTACAGTATCCCCAGACCGCGACGTACAACACCAGTCCGCCCACCTCGGGGCCACACTATACGCAGCTGGCACGCTGGGGTATTCATGACAAACCTATTGTGGACGAATTGCAGGTCCATAATCTCGAAGATGGCGGGATCATGGTACAATATAACTGTCCGACCGGATGTGAGGATCTCGTCACGCAGCTGGAGGGGGTAGTGCGTCGCTACGACGAACACGTGATTCTTGCGCCTTATCCCGATATGGATGCCCGTATCGCGCTTACGGCGTGGGAGCGCATGGATACCCTGGAGGGGTTCGACGAAGAACGGATCGTTGCTTTCATAGAGGCCTATCGCGGTAAGGATAACCACTAGTATCGTAGATCAAGGAGGGGGGCTTGGGGAATCAGATCCGGGTGTTATTGGCCGATGATCACGTCTTGGTACGTCAGGGCATTCGACAGTTTCTGGAAGAAGCCGAGGATATCGAGGTGGTAGCCGAGGCTGGAGATGGTGCTGAGGCGTTACGCCTCATGGAAAGCCACCGTCCCGATGTGGATGTAGCTGTACTCGATATCCGGATGCCCAAGATCACGGGTGTGGAAGCGACGCGCCGGATCAAATCGCATTTTCCCGACGTGCGTATTCTCGTCCTTACGGCCTACGATGACGACCCCTACGTCTTCGCCGTGCTCCAGGCGGGCGCCGATGGGTACTTGCTCAAGACGGCGCGGGCCGAAGAACTGGTACGCGCCGTGCGGGACGTTTACGCCGGTAACGCGGCGCTCAGCCCCGAGGTCGCGGCCAAGATGGTGCGACAGGTGAGCCAGCAACGTCCCGGTACCGCGGTTGATCAGGTGGAGCCCCTAACGGAACGCGAGATCGAGGTTCTGAGACTGGCCGCGCGGGGGATGACCAACCGTGCCATTGGCCAGATGCTCGGTATCAGTCACCGTACTGTCCAGGGGCATCTGGCGAACGTTTACGGCAAACTCCACGTTAACAGCCGCACCGAGGCCGTCACCGAGGCGCTCAAGCGCGGCTGGATCGTCATTGACTAGCGATGAAGGCGTTCTTGCGTTGGTTCCGCTCGCTCCAGGCCCAACTCATTCTCTGGGCCATTCTGCCGGTGACGCTGGTCTTGATAGCGTTGGCCTTCACGGGCATCTACGCGCACCAGCAAGAGATGCAGGATTTCGTCTCAGAACGCAACGTGGTGGTCACCCAACTCCTCGCGCAACGTCTGGAGGATGGATTGGTACATGGCGTAGTCGTGCCCGGTGGCGAGGGATTGAAAGCCTGGTTGTCCCAGGAAAGTGCTGGCCTGCCGGGCACCGTCCTCGTCGTTGATACCCTTACGGATCAGGTGTTAGCCCGAACAGACTCCCAGATGCCAGGCGGCGAGGCTGTCAGCACTCCCGTTCAGCAGATACTGGCATCAGAGTCCGAAACGATGATCGTCAACGATGCTTCTGGGGGTCCTGTTCTGGTGACCAGCGCGCCCGTTCGTGGCACCAGCTGGCACGTTATCATCCGGGAGCCGGTTGAGGGACTCATCGGCCCCATTCTGCGTTTTTCCAGTCTGGGTCCCATTGTGGCGCTCGTCGCGGCTGGCCTCTCGGTCGTCATCCTTACCTTTGGTTGGCGCACCATCGTTGCGCCCTTGCGAAAGTTGTCTCAGGCTGCTGAGCAAGTTTCCTGGGGTGACCACGTAGCCATTGAGCAACCTATCACCGGCGTGAGCGAAATTCGGGATTTGCACCGCACGCTTCGAGAGATGGTGGCACGCGTTGAGGCCTACGAAGCCAGCGTGCGCGATTACGTGGAGGCTCTCACGCGCGGGCAGGAGGCCGAGCGTGCCCGGTTGGCCCGCGAGTTGCATGATGGCCCCGTCCAGACTCTGATCGCTTTGGGGCAGCGACTGGAGATGGCCCGGCGTCAGGTGGAGCGCGGGCAACGTGAGGTTGTCATAGAGCAGCTGGAGGCGCTCCGCGAGGCGGAGGTCTCCCTTGTAGAAGATTTACGCCGCATCATCGGAGCCTTGCGACCCATCTATCTGGAGGATCTGGGCTTTTTGCCGGCGCTGGAGGCCCTCGTGCGTGCAGCCGACCAGCGTACCGAGGCCCAGATTCATCTGGAACCCAACGCGGACCTGCAGCGATTCTGTCCCACCGTGGAACTGGCTGCCTATCGTGTCACCCAGGAGGCGCTGAACAACGCCGTGCAACACGCACGGGCTGATACAATCACCGTTCGGGTTTCCGTTGACGCCGGTGATCTTATCTTGACCGTGGTAGACGACGGTATGGGGTTTGAACTTGCTGAACGTCTCGATTCTTACACGCAGGCCGGGCACTTCGGCCTGGTGGGTTTGCAGGAGCG
>JBNGDR010000172.1:0-5204 GCA_049975685.1 Anaerolineae bacterium | reverse complement strand
GGGGGAATACTATGCGTCGTGGTGAGATATTCTGGGGTGCGGTGCTTGTTCTGGTAGGTGTTTTGCTTCTGCTGGGTAACGTCTTCGATCTCAATTTCTGGCGGGTGCTGGGGCCCGTTCTCATCATGGCGCTGGGCGTCTGGATCATCTGGGGCGTCCTTCGCGGTCCCGCTAACGTCAAGGTTGAGGAGGTCACCATACCTCTGGAGGGTGTGAACGGTGCGCGGATTCGCTTGCACTACGCCGCAGGACGTCTGTTCGTGGATGGAAGCGCGACCCCCGGCAATCTTGTCACCGGCTCCTTCGGCGGCGGTGTGGAGCAGAAGGTGAGGCGTCACGGGGGGCGCCTCAACGTCGTGCTGGATTCAGCTAGCCACGTCTTCGTCTTTCCGTGGCATGGGTGGACTCCCGGCTCCCGGGAATGGAAGGTGGGTTTGAGCCCCGAGATACCTTTCGAGCTTGATGTGGAAACGGGCGCCAGCGATGCCCGCCTCAATCTTGAGAACCTGCAGGTTATCGATCTTCAGCTGAGCACCGGTGCCAGCTCGACGGAGATCGTCCTGCCCGCTTCGGCGGGTAATACCCGGGTACACGTGGAGGCGGGCGCAGCATCGGTCAATATCCGTGTCCCCGAGGGTGTGGCGTTGAGCCTAAGAACTCAGGCAGGGCTCTCCTCGGTGAACGTGGATGGACGTCGCTTTCCGCGTGTGGGACCCGGTCTCTACAAATCCCCTGACTACGAGAGCGCGGAGAATCGCGTCGAGATGGTGGTGGAGAGTGGGGTCGGCTCGGTGAGCGTGCGCTGACGTCTAACTGATATGTGGGTTTCCTTCAGCTGCCAGATTCGATAAGATCTCGGGCTTTACGGACTATCTTCCGATCGTTTTCGAAGGCTAATCGCTCCTCGGCCCTGGCGATGTCGGCCCAATGTGCTGTTTTTACCTCATCGTCATGTCGATCGGTGGTGCCCGATCGATAGCGGAGCAGATAGAAGTAGACGAACTTGTGATAGCGCACTTTCTGATCCTCCGCATCGCGTCCATAGTACCAGTACTCGATCTTGTCGATGAAGCCAACTAGCTCGGTGTCCAGCCCCGTCTCCTCGCGAACCTCGCGGAGAGCGGTCTCCTCCCGGGTCTCGTCCTCCTCGATCATGCCCTTGGGCAGCTGCCAGCGATCGTCGTCGCCGCTCTCTACGACGATGATCGCTACCTGAATTTCTCCTTCCCTGCGGCGGAAGGCTACGCCGCCTGCCGAGACCTGCTGGCGTGTGGGTACGGTGCTCATCGCTGTGGCACGCCGAAGAGGTGGGGATATGGTGGTCGTTGGAGATCTAGCCTAGAGAGATAACCGTTCACGTTTGCCTCCTGGGATCGCTGAGATTTTACCCCCTTACCATAGCACAAGAAGGGGCCTGTGTCCATATATCCCGATACATGGGTATAGGACAGATTGTTGGTAAAAGCTCGGGCCGGTTCCTTCACTATTTTCAGGATATGCTCCCGACCGTGCCCGCCGTGGCTCGGTGGGGACACCGGCCACAGCTATCGCATTCAACGCTCGCCGCCCCCGTCTCGGGGGCGGCACTGACGTAGAATATATCTGGTGATTTTTCCACTTTGAGGGTAAAATTTCAAGAGCGTAACAGACCTCATCACCGCTTGTTGTAACCACGACCCTGGAGATTGGGTGAGGATCGAACGCCATGGGTTGATTTAACGTGTCATGCGGAGGGAATTATGACCCTGTATTCATCGATTCGCGAAGATCTTGTACGAACGACCCGGACGCTTTACCGAAAAGGGCTTATTTACATGAAATCGGGCAATGTGAGTGCGCGGGCCTCTTCGGACCACATAGCCATCAAGCCCAGCGGGATCTCCTATGAGATGTTGACGGCGGCGGACGTGGTCATCGTCGATCTGGAAGGCCGCGTGGTGGAGGGGGAGCGCGCACCCTCGTCCGAGACGCCCATGCATACCCGCATCTACCGCGAGTTCCCGGACGTCAATGCCGTGGTCCACACCCACTCCCGTTATGCGTTGGCCTTCGCCGTGCTCGGGCGCGAGATCCCCATCTTCTGCAACGAATTTCTATTCATCGGGGGACCTATTCCGGTGACGGACTACGCTTGCGCCGGGACTGAGGCCATCGGGCAGGCTGCCGTGGCCGCGCTGAAAGGCCCGCCACCGGGCAAAGGCACCCTGTTGCGCAATCACGGTGCGCTGGCCGTGGGGGCTGACCTCGCGGAGGCTTCGATGGTCGCCCGCACCCTCGAAATTCTGGCCGAGATCTATCACCTGGCCCTACAGGTGGGAGATCCTGTGCTGTTGACCGAGGCACAAGTATCCGAACTCCGGGAGGTTTACGCGTAGGAGGTTGTTTTTCTGTGATCTTAATCGGAACTACCTGTTGAGTATGAGTTAGATCGAGGGGGTGTATGGAGTCAGACCTCGACATCGATATTGCGGTTCTCTGTGATGTGGCGGGGGTGGTACGCTATGTCATCTGCGACCATCTCAGCGAGGGCAGCTCGTTGCAGGGTTGCTCTCTGGCAGAGGCGTTGAACTGGGCTGAACCTTCGCGCTTTGTCGCCTTCCTGGAGGCGTTGCATGAGGAGGGACTGGTCTCCGGATGGACCTTGCGGCTGCTCCAGGAGGGTGACAGACCCAGAACGCTCCACTTTGTGGGGGAACAGGTGGGAGAGGTTATTCTCATCATCGGTGCGGATTCTCCTACGAGGTTAGGTTCGGCTTCGAGAGCGTTGCTGAGCAGCACCGTTGTGCCGCTCTCTGTGCTCTTTAGCACTGCCGGTGCTGGATCTACGCCCCGGTTAAGGGGCTGGAATCATATCTTCTACGCGGATCTCAGCCGCGTCAACAACGAGCTCATTAATGCACGACGGGAGCTATCCAAGAGAAACGCGCAACTCGCCAGCGTCAACGATGATCTGCGGAGTCTGAATGCCTGTCTCAAACAGGTGGTTAAGGATCGCCGCCGGGTCGAGGAGGATCCGCGCGATAGTGAGAGACGCTTCAGACTTGAAGCTTTGGTTAACCAGCGCACGGTCGAATTGACCCGTGCCAACGAACGCTTGCGGGATGAGATCGTCAGACGTCAACAGGCCGAGAAGATCCTCCAGCGATACACCTACGAGCTGGAATTACTCAATCTAGCCGGACAGGCTCTCACCTCTTCCCTGGATATGGACAACGTCCTCGCAACCGTTCTCCAGGAGGTGCGCCATTTACTGGATGTTGCGGCGGCATCCGTCTGGCTGCGGGATCTCAAGACGGGAGAGGCGATCTGTAGGCAGGCCCACGGTACCAGGCACGATAGGGTACGGGGGGTGCGCCTCGCGCCGGGACAGGGTATCGTCGGCTGGGTGATTCAGCACAATTCAAGCCTCATCGTACCGGATGTTCGTGAGGATCCCCGTTATTTCCCGGGCGTCGATCGTATGACCGGGTTGGGCCTTCGGTCGCTACTTACCGTGCCCCTTCAGGTCGGGGCGGAGGTCATCGGTGTGCTGCAGGTGGTGGATACAGAGGTAGGGGCTTTTGGGCCCGAGGACCTGCGGTTGATTGAGTCCCTGGCCGCTTTTGCTGCCATTGGTATTGAGAACGCGCGCCTCTTTGAGAGAAGCCAACAGCAGAATGTGGAACGTCGACGCGCCGAGGAAGCGCTGAGGCGTTCACAGGAGAATTACGCGTCCCTGGTGAATTCCATCGACGGCATCGTCTGGGAGGCGGACCCTCAGACTTTCCAATTCACCTTCGTCAGCGAGCAGGCTGAGCGTCTGCTCGGCTATCCCGTCGAGCGCTGGACCCGTGAGCCGAACTTCTGGGAAGAGCATCTGCATCCCGATGATCGTGAGTGGGCGCCGACTTTTTGTAGGCAGATGACGGCAGCGGGCCGGGGGCACGAATTCGAGTATCGTATGCTGACCGCCGACGGAAAGACCCTCTGGCTTCGGGACTTCGTTGCAGTGGAATTGGAGGAGGGGAAGCCGGTCAGGCTTCGTGGTATTATGGTGGATACCACCGCGCAAAAAGAGGCTAACGAGGCCCTCCTACGAAGTGAGCAGAAATTCCGCAGTGTCGTTGAGAGCTCCTACGATGGTGTTGTGCTGGTAGATGAGCGGGGAGATGTCGTGGTCTGGAACGCCGGACAGGAGCGCATCACGGGGATCAAGCGCTCGGAGGCGCTGAGTTTTCCCATCTGGGAGGTGCAATTTCGTCTGGGCTTGCCCGAGCAAAGGAGGCCATCCTCTGCCCAGGAGATCCTTCGCCAGCAGGTTCTCCAATGTCTTGAGAGCGGTGCGGCTCCCTGGCTTAACAAGATTATGGAGTATGAGATTGAGCGTCCTGATGGCGGGCGTCGTCTCACCGAGTCTCTGACCTTCTCCATTCCTACTGAAGAGGGTTTCATGATCGGTAGCGTTACCCGCGACGTGACCGAGCGTCGTCAGAAGGAGCGGGCGCTCCACCGTTACACTCAGCGTCTACGGGCGCTCTCCACACAACTGGCGGAGGCGGAGGAGGCCGAGCGAAAGCGGCTGGCGCGCGAGTTGCATGACCGTGTGGGGCAGAATCTCACGGCCCTGGGGATCAATCTCAATATCGTACAGTCCATGATTCCTGATCACGCTCCGGCGTCCATTCGATCCCGGTTGATGGACTCGCTGGCGCTCGTGGAGGAGACGACGGAGCGCATTCGCAACGTCATGGCGGAGCTTCGCCCGCCCGTGTTGGACGATTACGGGCTGATAGCCACGCTGCACTGGCACGCCGAGCAATTCTCCGCGCGGACGGGGATCCCGGTGACGGTGGAGGCGGAGGATCTCGGGTTCCGCTTGCCGCCACGGATGGAAGAGGCACTCTTCCGCATCGTCCAGGAGGCGCTCAACAACGTGGCGAAACACGCCGAGGCCACACACGCCGAGGTGCGGGTGAAGTTGCAGGATGGGAGGATATGCTTGATCGTCCTCGACGATGGCCGGGGCTTCGACCCGGAGGGTCTCTCCGCGCCGATGGAAGAACGTGGCTGGGGACTCATCACCATGGCCGAACGGGCCGAAGCACTGGGAGGGAGTTTCCATCTCGAATCGAGCCCTGGAGCGGGCACCAGGGTGATAGTGGAGGTGGAGCGATGAGCATCTCCGTTTTCCTGGCCGACGATCACACCATCGTTCGCGACGGTCT
>JBNGDR010000171.1:0-5258 GCA_049975685.1 Anaerolineae bacterium | reverse complement strand
AATCAGAGCAAAAGCCCAGTGTGGTTTCACCTGGACAATCAAGGCAAGCCACATGATCGCCATTCCAAGATTCTCTTCAATGACAGCATTGATCAAAAGCGTGCCCAGAAGAGCAACGATGATGTAAACGTTCAGATAACCTAGGTCAGTCCAAAAAGAGGAGAAAAGCAACCAGACAGGCAAGGCCCAGATCATTAAACGCTGGCACTTTTCGAAGCCCCCTTGAAGAAACAAGCGGAACCACACTATGTATAGGCCTACGTAGGCCACAATATGTAGAATAGTTTGAATGATCGCAACACCAGCGGGTGGAAACAACAGTAACGGTGTAAAAGCAACCGCGAAAGAGGGAGGATATTGGTATATCTCAATAGGATCAGGTGTATTTGATCTCACATACAAATCCTCTCTCAAGGAAAGGCGCTCCGCTGCATCAATGTAGATCTGCAAATCGGCGGGTACCATCGGCTCCTCAGATCCGGCCCAGTCTGGGACCCCGCCCAGGATACCACTCTCCGGCATCAACAACATCGCGAGATAGGCACCTTGCACACCCAACCGCACTACTGTATAGATCACGCTCAGCACCAGCACGATGCGGAAGAAGTGTGAGCGTTGCCAGATATTCTGGAATTGCGCCTTCATCTCTCGATTCTCCTGAAGAAAGTCCTAGCAGTCTACGTCTGTCATTAGAAAACCAGATAGCCGTAATCAATGACCGTGATAATCGCTGTCATCACCAACGTCGCGAGTGCTCCCTGCATCAACGCTCCTGTGAAGGTCCGTCCTTTCGCACGGCGTATCATTACCAGCACCGCCGCGGCTGCTACCGCCAGAGCTACGCTATGTAGCACTATGCCGACAAGCGGAGCGTCAGGGGCCGCCAGCCCCTGGGCCAGAGCAAACCCGCCGCCCAGAAGCACCCCTAGCAGAACGTCCATCTTCCAGCTGCTCCAGCGAGTCTCGGAGCCCGTGTATAACGCTAACAGAAAGGTGAAGAGGCTGAAGCCCACAGCGTTTACCAGGGTTACACTCCAGGCCTCCATGAAGGGACGCCCGATCTTCAGCGTTTCTGTATAGCGGATGATCAATGCTCCGGCCACGCCGCCTGCGGTACATGCCAGCACGGCCCGTCCTCGTTTCTCCTGTGACCACCACCAGACGGTCACAACGAAGGCCATGACCACGGGCAGGTTCTGCACCAGTTCCCAGAAGAAGGCGGTCAGCAGAATCATCATGCCCGCCTCAACACGCTCACGATAGAGAGCCGTGCCGCCCGCCGCGCCGGGAAAAAGCTTCCCAGCACGCTCACGCCTACCATGAGCGGGGGCAATACCAGCGCGTATATGGGGTTGAATGTGACGTGCGTCCGCCCGAAGCCGTAAGAGGCCGAGAGATTCGCCAGCAGGCCCTTTGTCAATAACCATCCCAGCGGAATACCGATCGCTGAGGCGACCACGGCCAGCACGGCGGCCGTGGTGTTGATCATGGCTATGACCTGCCCGGGCGTCATGCCCACCGTCTTCAGAACGCCCACCGATCTCAGCTTCTCCTGGACCGATAGCAGCGACGTATTGAAGACGTTGACCACCGCAATACCGATGAGAATGGCCGAAAGGGCGAAGATGGCCAGCTGCAGGTAGTAGACGACGTCCGGGATAGCCTGCCCCACCCACGTCAGGTGCAGATCGGCATCGGCGCGGGGTTCAAGGTAGCGTTTCAACCCCCCTTTGTCGTGATCCTCCGTGAGCTTCAGGAAATAGGTGCGCGGCTGCAGGTCACGCGTCCACTGTCGTATGACCGGTAGATCTGCCATCAATATCTCACCAGTATTCACCGGCTCCGGGTATTGTCCCACAATACGGAGCGTGAGAGGGCGTGTCTTGCGTTCATCCAGGAAGATGGTCACCTCGTCACCAATCTCTAGACCCAACCAGTCAAGTAAGCCGCGTCCCGCTATAGCTTCTCGTGTCCCCGAGCGGAAAAACCGTCCCTCCTCGATGATGAAGGGAAAGGTCTTCAGATCGCCTTCAACGGCCCGCACCTGGAAGGCCTGCCCGGTGACTGTCTCCGCATCGACGAGGGCCTCCGCATAGTAGGCTTCTACGCCGGGCGCCCGGTCGAGGTAGTGTCGTGTCTTGGCATCGCTCCAGCGATCCCGGCTCACCGTTGCATCGTAGACAATGCCCAGCAGGCGGGGCTCCGAACGGTAAGCGTCCAACGTGCCGGATAAGGTGATACCGAAGACGATCCCGACGACCCCCAGGGTCAGACTGAGTCCGGTGAGGAATGAGCGGAAAGGTTTGACAAAGACGTCGTTGAGTCCCAGCACGAAGAGCATTGGTAACTGCGCCCTGGCTGCCCACTGTACAGGCAGTGCCGGTTTTTTGCGGGGCGGCTCCGCCCCGACGTCAATGGCCTGGACGATGTTGGCATTTGCGCCCCGTAGCGCCGCTCCTACCGTGGCCGCAACGACCAACCCGGGAACGGCGATCATCGTCACCGCAATCAATCCGAAGGTCACCGGTGGACGATAGGTTGTACTCAGGGAGACCGCTACGCTCCTGAGGGGCAAGGGCGCCAGCGCAGCCCCTAGTACCAGGCCCAGGGGGGTTCCGATTAGCCCCAGCAGTAGATACTGACCCACGTAGAGCGTCAGAATCTGCGTGCGGGTGAAGCCCACGGCTTTTAGAATGCCGATCTGCCGGAACTGTGACAGGACGATGGCGCTCATGGTGCTCACGACGACGAAGATGGTCGCCAGGATGGCAAAGAGGCCGAAGGCGCCGAGGAAGATGAAGTTGAGTCTCGCTCCGAAGAGAGCCGCACGCTTGACGTCGCGCCAGTCGGTGTGGGTCTCCAGGCCGCCCTCGGGCAGCAACGCCTCGACCCGGGTCAGAATCGCGTCCACATCCTGGGGCTGTGTCAACCGCAGTCCCAGAGACCAGCCCCAGTGCTCCTCGTTGGGGAAGAGATCCCGCAGTGTCTCCTCGCTCACGTAAAGGTAGGGGGGCTGGCTGTTACGATATGTATCCCACATGGGGTTGAAGGCCAGACCGACGATGGGGAGATCCACCTCCTTGCCATCGGAACGGGTCACGCCGATACTCTCACCCACCTCCAGGTCGTAAAGATCGTCCAGATCGACCGAGGCTATTACTTCCATCTCGTGAGGCACAAGATAGCGTCCCTCCCGTACCAGTACCCGGTTCACCTCTGGTTGAGATTCGACGGGCAACACTCGAAGACTCGTCCAGACCTTGGTGTCGTGGAGGCGCACTCGGCTGATGACGCTATGGCGCAGCTCCGTGGTTTCTTCGACCCCCGGTAGCGCTCTGATACGCTCGATGTCTCGCAAACCCACTCGTTGCCGGTCGAAATAGAGCCATAGGTGAGCGGCGTCGAGCTGTTCAAAGGCCGTGTCGTAAGGCGCGCTCAGGTTCATGAGCGTCGCCAGTGCGAGCGTCAGGAGCGTTGAGGCCGCGACTATGGTCACGAGAATGAGCAGCGAGATAAGAAGGCGGCTACGCACGTCCGCCTTGATTTTCTCCCACACGGCAACCATCACGAACCCCCTACGACAGTCCCGCCAGCTGCCGAGCGATCCCCTCCGGATCGCCTCCCGACATTCTGTCGATAAACTGCCCATCGTGGAGAAAGAACACCTCCTGGGCGCGGGCGGCGGCCACCGCGTCATGGGTGACAATCAGGATGGTTTGATTCTGCTGGTGGAAGGTGTTGAGAATATCCAGAACAGCCTCCCCGCTGGTGCTGTCAAGATTACCCGTCGGCTCATCGGCAAGCAGGAGCGTAGGACGGTTAATAAGAGCGCGGGCGATGGCCACGCGCTGTTGCTGTCCCCCTGAGAGCTCCCAGGGATGTTTCTCCGCCTGGTCGGCGATACCCAGCTGGGCCAACAGCTTCATCGAACGCCGGTGGATGGTTTGACGATCCAGAGTTCGCGCCAGCAGCGCCGGCAGTTCGACATTCGCTCTCACCGATAGGTTATCGATGAGGTTGAAGAACTGGAAGACGAAGCCGATATGCTGGCGTCGAAATTTCGCCAACGCTGTCTCGTCCATCTCGTGTAAAAGATGCTCATTGATCTCGACTGTGCCCGACGTGGGGCGATCCAACCCTCCCAGCAGGTGCAACAAGGTCGATTTGCCGCTTCCCGAAGGGCCCATGACGGCTATGAAATCGCCTTTTTCAATCTCCAGGGAGATCCCCTTCAGCGCTTCGTAGACGACGTCACCCGTGCGATAGGTTTTATGGAGGTTACCGATCTCAACGAGGGCACTCATGGCAACACGTAACAGCTCCGTGTAAAGGCCCTCTCAAAACCGCTGATCCGCAGGAAACGTTCCAGCAGCGTACCGGCAGTGGTCTGTAAAACCAGGTAGCGGATTCCCATGTCCTGCGCCTGACGTGCGGCGGTAACTGCCAGGTTGGTCGCTGCACCCCTTCCCCGCCGCATCGAGACCACCCCTGCGCTCCCCAGGATACCTACCTCCTTGTGCGAGAGCAGGGACATCGTACCAATGGGCCGATTGTTTGCAAAAGCCAGGTAATGGTAAGTTCCCTGCAACCCGATGGACGGAGCCAAGAGTTGAGCCATCGCTGGCGCGTATTCCTCGGGCATCTCGAAGGCACGGAGAAAGACCTGAGCGAAGGTCAGCGCCTGCTTTGGGGCAATACGACGCACCTCAACGCCTGGGTAGGTTGTGGGCATCTCGTAGCCTTCCAGATCGAGGACCATCCAGGCCTCTTTCTCATCCTCTTCGACAAATCCTCTCTCCTTGAGCCGTCCGGGTAGGTCAGTGGGTTCGCAAGCCGGTGAGAGGTAGATGGTCGGTACCACCTCGTGATCACGAAAATAACCTATCACCTCCTCGATGAGGGCGTCGGCCTGCGTTGGTGCCGCCCGCAACAGGCAGGCGTGGTTGGCGTCGGGTGTGGGGAAGAGGGCGCTGCTGTTAAGGACGACCTCCTCACGAAGTACCACCTCCAGCCCCGGCGTTACGTCGGCCACCGGGAGGGTGGCGGCGTAGTTGGCCCACTCCAGGTTGGCGATCTTCTCAATCTCTTTCCACACGCGAATCCTCCTCTCTGTCCCTGATAGGGCGTCTCAGCCGGAGATGATAGGCGATGACCAGTACCAGATCGACCATCGCACAGCCCATAAGAAAGCCGTCGGGGGCGCCGGTGCGCATGAGGCCATCGATGATCAACACCACCAGGGTGAAGGCCAGGGCCAG
>JBNGDR010000170.1:0-5266 GCA_049975685.1 Anaerolineae bacterium | reverse complement strand
ATGACTGTACATACAAGTCAACGGCTAAAACGTCTCAACTTAAGTGCGTTGCACCTTGAAGCTGGATGCTGGATGGGTTGTTATCTGCCGAGGATTCCGAGTGATCGCGCGCGGGCGACGGCCTCGGTTCGATTGCTCACCTGCAACTTGCCGTAGATGTTGCTGGCGTGCCATTTAACGGTGCGTTCGGAGATGTAGAGGTGCCGGGCGATCTCGTGATTGGAGAGGCCCTCGGCGATGGCATCCAGCACCTCTTTCTCTCGCTCGCTCAGGGGCTCGATGAGGGCGTCAGGCTGTGGGGGTAATTTATCCGCCGGAGGCTCGGAGAAAGCGCTCAGCAGCCGCCCCGCGTAGTCGGGGAAGAGGTTGTGTTGTGCCGCCTCGTAGAGCAGCTGCGCCATAGGTTCGCCGATTTCGACGAAAAGCCGCACATAGCCCTCCGGTTCGGCGCGGGATAGTGCTTCCTCCAGGCAGGTCAACGCCTGCGGCGTCTCGCCCAGCATCCAGTGTGCCGCTGCCTGCTGCGCCAGAATCTCAATGCCCAGAGCCCAGCGCTCCTTGTTGGCAACCCAGGCGAGGAGCGGCTTCAGAAGCGTCAATGCTTCGCGGGGTCGTCCCTCTCGAACGTGGGATAGGCAGAGGACTGCGATCTCGTACTTGCGCAGATGTAGATGGATGGTCGCGTCGAGTTGTAGATCGTCCGGATCAAGTGATCTCAGGCCCTGCGCTGTTGCCCATCGCTCCACCGCCGGGAAATCGCCCTCCAACGCCGCGATCCGCGCGCGGTGCATCGCTACCATCTCGTCGTCCATCTCGGTTGCGTCGAACATTGCCGCCAGCTGCTCCGCCTGTCTGAGGGCCTCGTAGGCCGCCCCCGTTTGACCCTGGGCTTGTCGCAAACGGGCCAGCACTGTGTATCCGTCGATGGCCGCGATGCGTCCCCAATCGCTGATCCGCTCGATGCCCTGGGTTAGGTAGCGTTCGGCGACGTCCACCGCGTTGCGCTCCCGGGCCAGATCCCCTAACCAGATCATGGGTTCTCCGCCGATAGGTAGGAGTTCCCCCTGAGCGTCGGTGGCCTTGGTTAGCGCGCGTTGAAAGAGCGCCTCCGCCTCACGCAGGCGCCCCTGTTTCATGCGTAATTCGCCCAGATTGCAGAGGCCCAGGACGGTCAGCAGCACGTTCTCGCCTTCCATTTGGGAGCGAATTAGACGTTGAAGGGGTAGTACTTCCTCGACCTGGGTATCGTCCTCAGAGAGCTGCATGAGTTGCCACAGCCACTGCGTCATCAGATACCAGAAGCCATTATTCTCTGTTAGACTTGCGCGTGCCTGTGCGGTCAATTCGAAGACGTGCTCGATGTTGCCCGCAAAGAGTGCGATCATCGCACGCACAGCCTGAATTTTGCCCGACGTGGCACCGCTCTCGTCCAGCATGGCGATTCTACCTTCGACGGTGCGCAATGGTTCGCCGCTCAGCAGGAGCAGCCAGGCGTGGTTGGCGCAGAGGTCGGGATGTCGGCATAGGACCCTATCGGGTAGCGCGTCCAGCCACATCCGGAGGGTTACCACCTCGCTCCGCATCAGCAGGTGCTCCGTCACCTGTTCCAACAGCGATGCCACCCGCTCGAAATCCCCGGCAGCCAGGGCGTGCTCGATGCTTTCCGGCACCTGCCCCTCGCCCTCGTACCACGCGCTGGCGCGCCGGTGCAGATCGACGATCTGCCGGGGATAGTGCTGCGAGAGTTGTCTTTGTAGCAGATCGGCGAAGAGACGGTGATAACGGTACCACGTTCGGTGCTCGTCCAGGGGGGTGACAAAGAGGTTGGCCTGCTCCAGATACTCGAGAATGGCTTGCGACCCCGCCCGCTCGCGTTGGAAGAAGACGGCATCGCAGAGGGGGGCACTCAGCTGTTCCAGGATGGAGGTCTGGATCAGGAAGGCCTGAACGTCGGGCGTTTGCCGCTGGAGCACCTCTTCCATAAGGTAATCCATCACGTAGCGGTGACTGCCGGCGAAGGCCCGGACGAAGGCTCCGAGGTCGTCGCGCTGCCGCATAGAGACCGCGGCCATCTGCAAACCCGCGATCCAGCCCTCGGTGCGTTCTGTGAGAGCCTTCACGTCCTCTGGCGATAGCTTCAATCCCATGATCTTCTGGAGGAAAGCTGCGGCTTCCTCAGTCGTGAAGAGTAGATCGGCCTGGCGGATCTCCGTCAGCTCGCCTCTGGCCCGCAGACGGGCGATGGGTAACGGCGGATCGGCTCGGGTAGCGATGACTAGGTGCAGGGTGGGGGGCAGGTGTTCGAGGAGAAAGGCGACCGATTTGTGAACGGATAGGCCCAGAGGGCCGGCTTCCAGGAGATGGAAGTCATCGAGCACCATCACCGCCGGGTTGGAGAGGTTGGCTATCCGGTTGATGAGGGCGGTGAGGAAGGTTGCATCGGGCGGGTTGATGGTTAGTGGCTTCGGTGCTGCAGGGAAACCGGGCAACCGCTCCAACGCCGCTGTGAGATAGGTATAGAAGCGAACGGGATCATTGTCTCCCTCATCCAGGGAGAGCCAGGCGACGGGAAGTTTGCAGCTGGCAGCCCATCCGCTGAGCAGCGTCGTTTTGCCGTAGCCTGCCGGTGCGGAGATGAGGGTCAGCTTGCGGGCAC
The DNA here is from genome assembly GCA_049975685.1 of Anaerolineae bacterium. Lineage (GTDB taxonomy): Bacteria > Chloroflexota > Anaerolineae > B4-G1 > SLSP01 > DAOTVC01. The sequence goes on along the minus strand of JBNGDR010000170.1, from coordinate 2,610 downwards.
AGGTCTGATCTTGCGCTGCCAACCCCGCATTCAGTTGCTCGAACAATCGGGGCCGGGGTATCAGCTCCGAACGCACAGCAGGGATATACAATTTGGTTGCCAGAAGCGGCTCGGTCTGGTATGGGGTGCCTGTGGCGCTCCTTTTCCGGTCCACCTCGAATTTACCTTCCACTACAAGTATATCGAGACCCTTATGAGATGAGTATAGTTCAAAAAGAGGCACGAGCAACGTCGAAACGTGAAGATGGAGGTTGAATCTCGCCTGCCCATGATGTATAATGAACATGAAAGGGCGGGAGATCTCCTTACTCTGTAGCTTTCCTCCGATAGTGCACCTGCTCACTGCTCTCCACTCACTATTAACCTGACCAGTCGTTCTTACCGGGAGGTGCTGGGCGATGTCGGTTGGCTGGGGTCTAGTTTGACGGTGTTCTACACCATCGTTACGCTTGTGGGATTGAGTGTCCAGGGTCAAGATACCCTCATCCAGGGCGTGGGCAATCTGCTGACAACACTGTGGATGCTACTGGTTGGCGTTGGTCATCGCCTTTAGCCTTGCGGTGACTGGCGTGCCTGGCGGTGATAGTTCTGTTTGTGCTTCGGGATCCCATATGGAATAGGCAAGAGAGAGATGCATGATGTCAGAACAGACACTTGTTGTTCCCTGGTGGGCAGCGCTTACCGTATGGGTTGTGGTAAACGCCGTGAATGTGTTGCAAGCAGCGGGTTTCCTATCGCGGGTCCGGACCGGGAACAGAGCCATCAATCATCTCCTGGGTCACATCATAATCGCGCTTGCCGTCCCGGCGGCAGTGGCCCTCGTGGCCTTCGTGCGTGCGCGAGCCGGTTGGCTGCACTGGAGCGGCCCGGCTGCATATCTTGTTTTCATTGCACTCATGATTGTTGTAGACTACGCCTGGCCTGTTGAATTCCGCGATCCCATGCGCTATGATATCCTCGTCCCTTATCTCCTGCTCTTCTTCGGCTCGATTTTGCTTATGGGACTGCCCATGTTTCGCCTGGATCGTAGACTTTGGCTCGTGACCGTGATCACCACCGTCTTGTTGCTGACGTCGATGGTGATCGCGATGCGGGAAGGCGTAGGGTGATGCAGATGTCATGACCTTCACTTGCGCGGGGGTCCTAGGTTATGTTGTGCTTGGAGTTCTTTTGAGGAGGGACCCATGAAGACAGGGACGAAACGGGTATTGTTCTGGACGCCAAGGGTGAAGTAGGGGGAAAGTGACGACGACTTTGATGCCAAATGTTCCTGCGAGATAAACTGCTAAGCCGGGCCTGGGTCAGCACGTTGGCCCTGATGACCGTAGCTACGTTGCGGATCACAGCCTGCGGTGCACCTTCAACAGATATCTCCTCCGAGATGATAAGTTCATCCGTGACTTCATCACCCTTTTGGGCAACGGGGTGGTTCCGCGGTCTCACGGGCCTCCTACTGATAGGCGGCGCTTTTATGGGGCATCGTCTTCGAGTCAAACGCCTACGAGCACGAATTCGTGATCTGGAGAGACAGGTAACGGAACGGACCGAGGAATTGTCCGCAGTCAACGCCATCGCGGCTGTTGTCAGCCGCTCACTCGATCTGGGTGATATGTTGTCCAACGCGCTTGACAAGACGCTGGAGGTGATGAACCTTGAGGTAGGCGGCATCTACCTGCTGGACGAAAGCCTGGGGTTGTTGAACATCATCGCCCAGCGTGGATTCAGTCCTGAGTTGATAGCCGAGATCGACAATCTCAAAGTGGGTGAGGGTTTCTCTGGTCGTGTGGCGCAATCAGGCGAGACCCTGGTCGTGAGAGATGTAACGAAGGATCCCCGTCTGACCAGAATTGCGGTGCGAGAAATGGGACTCCGTTCTCTGGCCGTTGTCCCCCTCCGAACCAAAGGCAGAGTTCTGGGGACGTTGTTTGGCATCACACGCGGGTATCGTGAGTTCACAGAGCGAGATGTGCAGTTGTTGACCTCCATTGGTCACCAGATTGGGGTGGCAGTGGAGAACGTCACTCTTTACGAGGATACGAAGAGGCGTCTGGCACAACTCACCGCGTTACAGAGGACAACGACGGCTGTTGCCAGCACCCTGGAACTGGGACGATTGCTGCGTTTGATCGTTCAACAGGCCATGGATCTCTTGCAAGCCGAGGGCGGTATTTTGAACATGGTCGATTGGGATGCCAGAGAGGATGAAGTCGTCGCAGCCATAGGGTCGACCAGTTCCAGTATAGGTCTCCGCGCCTCCCTGGAAGAGACGTTCTCTGGATGGGTGACGCTTCACAACGAACCTGTGGTATGCAACGACGTGCGAGCTGATGAGCGTGTCGATGTGTACGGCCTGTACCTGATGGAGTCAGCAAGCGGGAAGCGCCTTCGGAATGCGGCCCTGGTGCCGTTGACTATCAAGAATCAGGTGGTGGGCACGTTGGTGCTCATCGACAAGCAACAGGGACAGGTGGCCTTTGATCAGAGTGATCTGGATCTCCTGCAAACCTTCGCCAATCAGGCCGCCACGGCCATCGAGAACGCTCGGCTCTTTGAGGCTGAGCAGCGGCGGGCAGAACAGTTCCGCGTCATTAGCGAGATGGGACGTCACAT
>JBNGDR010000169.1:0-5270 GCA_049975685.1 Anaerolineae bacterium | reverse complement strand
ACCGGGACCCTGGGCTACACACCCATCCAAGCCCCGGTCGCTTTGCCCACTCAACTATATATCGCCCGGTTGGTTACCAGCCCTTCCAGACGAGGGGGAGATAGAAACGTACATTCCGGCTCGATTCGAAGCTATCGAAATACTCTATGCCCGAAGCCGCAGGATCAAGGTTGGCCGACGGGCCGAGGCGGACCTCGTAGACCCGGTAGGCACTCGTGTCGAGGAACTCCAGATCCTCTACGACGACCCCGTCAACGGAGAATGAGAGTTGGGACAACTTACCCGCCTCCCACACCAGACCCAGCCGGTGGGGTGCATCACTTATATCGTACCAGGCCGTGTATGCCGGTACACCGTTGGAGAGGGTCCAGGCACGTAACTCGTATCCCTCCCCGGCGTCGGCCTTCTCCACCTGAATACCAAAGATGGGGACGCCCAGCTGGAGCCCGGAGAAGATGTCGTGGTGGTCGGTGCCGATCTCGGCCCCATTCGGATCGAAGTAGAAGCTGGTCTCGTAGTCCCGTTCCCCGGCAGGCATGACGACGCTGGCATAAGCGGGTGCACCGCCACCGATGTCCGTTTGCAGGCCCATCGCGCCCTGGCCCTCGTCTATGGCCGCGTCGGCGGTTACGCCCACCGCGCCCACAGTGTTGCTCCACAGGCCAAGGTCTCCACTCTCAAAGCCATCTGAGAGGATCAGCGCGCCGTTGCCATTAACTTCCAGCGAGATTGAGGTATCGGGTCCCCAGTTGAGGGCACCATCCTGGGCTCGCATGTACACCTGATAGGTGCCGTTGGCCCAGAGGCCCGTCTGGAGTTGCGCCTTCAGGGCTTCCACCGTGCTGTCGAAAGCACCATCCTCCGCCTGTACGGCGACAGCGTTCCCATAACCAGGATCGGAATTCACGTAGTACTCGCCCGCTGAGATGTTGGACAGTGCCTGCGGGTCACTCGCGTTCCCCGTGAGCGTGGCCCACGCATCCCCATTGGTAGGATTGGGCGATATAACCATCGACGTTACATCCGGTCCCACCGTATCGCTGGCGCCCCGGTCTATGGTGATGACGGCGCTACCCACCCCACCCCAGTTGCCGGCCTCGTCCAGGCCGTGGGCGTAGACGTAGTGCTGGCCCTGGGAAAGGTTGATGAAGGCGGAGATGGGGATGTCAAAGTAGACCTGCTCGCCCACTTCGTCGAAGAGGCCATCGGAGGGGAAGATGTCAAAGCCGGTGCCCACCGGCCCGGTGCGGTCAATGAAGGCCTCAGCGTTCGCCAGCGGCGACTGAATGCCGGATGCCAGCGTATCGGTAATGAAGCCCTCCATGCGCACATTGGTGACCGGCGGCGCGCCCGAGAGGTCGAGGATGTTCGGTGTCAGTGTGAGCAGAGCCGACTGCGGTCCGGTACGGTCGATATAGAGGTCGATGGTGCCCGGCGTTCCCCAGGTGCCCAACGAGTCCTGGGCAGTGACGTTGATGGTGTGCGTACCTTCGGAGAGGGTGGAGAGAAGTGAGATGGAGATGTTCCCTGTCATGGCAACCACCGGCGCGTCGGTGCGGGACAACAATAACGGTATACTCGCCCCGGCGCCGATCTGGTATGCGCCCGCCACAACGTCGTTGCGGCCCAGCCAACTATCGATACCTGTCGCCCGTAGAAGCACAGGGCGGGAACCGTTGGTCGGATTGACTGACAGGCTCAGGCTGGTCGTATCAGGCCCCAACTTATCGAGGTTGAGCACCGTCGATGCTGAGGCGCCCCACTTGCCGTCAGCGTCCTGACCTCGGACGTAGAAGAGCGGGAAGCCGCTGGGCCAGGTGGCCAGGGTGGACCCGGGGATGAAGGTGGTCAGGGTCACCTGTGGCGCCGGTGAGGGCACCGCGATGGGAATGCCGGTTCCCGGCGCTCCAATCGAGTCGGTGAAGTACTCGGCGGCGACCACGTTACTACCGCCCGTCAGCGAGTCGTCCAGATAGACCGTCAACGTCACACCGCCGGCGCCCGTCGTCGGGCTGGGGTCGACGCTCACGTTGCTGGCCGTCGGGCCGGGCATCTCAGCCGGTTCGCCGCTGATCACGTTGACGAAGGTCATCATGCCACCAAAGGTGAGGGGACCACTATTGCCGTTCACCCGCGCACCGGCATTATGAATGAAGAGGGCGGCGTTATAGAGGGGAAACTTGGTTCCCACCTCGGTACCCAGGGGCACCGAAACCAGGGTGTCAAGGGTCTGTCCGGCGGCGATGGTCTCATTCACCACACCGTAGGGGTACAGCGACCGGCCGTCGGAGCCGATAACCAGCTGTCGTAGACCGAGAAGGCCCATACCCTGGGTCTCGTGGGTGGCGTTGACGTAGCGTAACAGGATATCGTGACCGGCCGAGGTGTCGATCTCTGCCGTATCACTATAAGCCTTCCCATTGATGAGCCAGTACTCGGGCCTGTAGGTCTCCATAGAAAAGCCGTAGGGATCGTCGTTGAAATCGGGGTCGATGGCACCAAGAACCAGCAGGGCTTCATCGTCAAAGGCAGTGCTTGCGTCGTCATAGGCCTGGTCGGCAGCGCCGGTGGGGCGCACGACCAGAGCTCCGTAGAGCCCCATGACCACCTGTCGCAGCCCGTTCGGCGTCATCCCCGCCTCGTAAAGGTAGGTACCGGGTTGGCTGATGACGAAGGTGTAGGTGATGGTACCCCCAGCCGCCACCCCTTCCAGATCAGGTAGGAGACCCATCTGACCTGGGAAGGTCAGAGAGACCGTCTCGGTCAGCAGCTCGTTGTGAAGTACCACTTCGAGGGTCTCACCGGCGTTGCCGACGATGGAAGGTCCCGGCACCTGCGCGGGTCCCGTCGCACTGTCGGCGAAGCCCCACACAGGCACAACAGCCCCATCGGGCAAGGCCAGGGTACCGGTCATGGCCCAGAACTCGCAGGTGCGGGTGGAGCCGTTCAAGGTACAAGAGGTGGGCGGCAGGTTGCTAACCGAAACCCCATTCCGTGCCAGGGCCACCGAAGTAGGAAACAACAGGGCAAGACCGGCTGCTGCCACGATTGCCAGAAGCAGGCTGCCGAGCGATAGCAGGACGTGCTTTCGAATTCTCATTTGCGTATTCTCCATTCTATCGTTCATCTGAGCCCTCACTGACAGTTATTCGGCAGCGGCGGGTCGATGCGGGTGAAGGTGATGTGACCGCTGAGCACCACACCCCATGCCGTGATCTGCTGCAGGGCGTGGTTGTGGGAGATGTGATAGTACTCGCCGCACGCGTTCAACGCCTGGTGACCCACGGGAAGCTGATCGGTGTTGCCCAGGTAGGGGCTACCACTGTAGAAGGTGCCGAAGGTCAGGTTCTGAAGCTGGGGAATGACCACGGGGATGGGATTCGTCACCGGGTCCCAGCCCTCAACATCGGCCCAGGCAAAGAGCTCGTCGTGGGTCTCACCGGGTCCTACCACCACGGTGAATTTCTCGTAAGAGAGATCCTCGCCCCCACTTCCGATCAATACGTTGCCATCGCGGGCTATGATCCGCCCGTGATTGCCGTGGGGGTGGTGGGGATAGTTCTCGGTCCCTACACTCAGGTAGCGGATGAGAGCGGGATAGGGGTTGTAGGCCTGACCGGCTCCGGGGTCGTCGTTGTAAGGATAGATGTGGATGAGGGACCCGTAGGGCTGGTTGGGCAGCCAGGCAGCGCCATTGGGCGCTATGGTGTCGGGGAAGCTGCGCCCGTTGATCATCCAGTAGCGCGGGGTGTAGTTGTTCATGTTATAGGGCAACCCCTGCTCGACGGCGGCGTGCAACATCGGATCGATCTCCGAGAGCATCATCACGAACTCGGCGTCGGGGTTGAACTGGGTGGTGAAGGTCGTCGTACCGCTGATCACCATCTCGTTGTAGGCCCAATCAGACTGTGCCGCCGGCCGGACGACCAGGGCGCCGAAGAGCCCCATATTCACCTGCACCAGCGGCTCGGTGCCACTCTCGTACAGATAGGTCCCCGGTTCCTCGGCGACGAAGCTGTAGGTGACACTGCCACCGTTGGCCGCCGCGACAGGCGCCAGCGACGTCAGGTTCCCTCCCGTGTCGAACTGGGGCTGAGAGGGCACACTGTTGGCCATAACGCCCTCCTGCCCCGGGAAGATGATGGAGACGTCGTGATCCAGCGTATTGTTCAGGACGATGGTCACGGTGTCTCCTTCCGTCACGCAGAGCACCGGGCCCGGGTGCTGGAAGGGCTGCCCCTCCTCAGAAAAGCCCCACATGTAGATCACGTTACCATCGGGCGTGCTGATGGTGCCCTCCATCGTGGTCAACGTGAAGGTAGACGTGGGGTTCGACGTACAAATCATGCCATGTTCCGGCATTGTACCCGACTGAGCCGTCACCGGGGAGGCGTTACCGCTTCCCATGGCAAGGATCAGCGTGAAGATGATGGGTAAAGCCAGGAATCGGGCTATCCTTCGATATCTTGGGTGGTTCATCATTCTCACCTCACTCTTCATATCCCGCGCCCGCCTACGTATTGGGCTCGGTCTGCGGCGGCAGGGTGCCGGCAGGGTAGACGTGGACTTCGGTCATCTGACCACCGTAACCTGGGGCGCCACCATTGCTGATACGGTTCGCGTTCCGGTTATAGAGGAAGAAGCGCTTGTAATCCAGGCCGGGGTCAGGCGTCACACTGGGTGCGACAAAGATGGCGTCGGCACTCTCGCCGGGGCCCACGATGACCGTGTCGGTCATGTAGGTCAGATCGGTACCGTCGCGGCCCTGGAGCAAGGTCGCATCGCGACCTACGAGACGCATGGGAACGCCTGTCAGCCGCATACTCTGCTCCTCGTACCCCAGGTTGGCGAAGCGTAGTAGCACCCGGTCACCCTCGTTACACTTGACCAACGAGGAGATGGGCTGGTACTTCAAATCCGGGCGGCCCGCCGGCGCGATAAGATCCCCCGTCACCGGATCGGTACCCCCACCAGGCGGCGCGATGGTATCGGGATAGACCCGACCGTTGAGCAGCCAGAAATCGGGCAGGTAATCGCTCCACTCGGGGAGCTGAACGTGAGAGTCGCACCAGTGCGCGAAGGTCCAGATCTCGTTTAACATCAAGGCAAACTCGCGATCGAACTCGGTGCTCTCGTCGTTGTAGCAGAAGCGTCGGGGCGCCAGAGTCTGATCCAGCAGGGGCCGGACGAAGACCAACCCCACCATGCCCATGTGCACGTGCTCCGTCTCCTCGAAGTGGCAGTGGTACATGTAGGTGCCTGGGTGGTGG
>JBNGDR010000168.1:0-5324 GCA_049975685.1 Anaerolineae bacterium | reverse complement strand
GAACGGGTTACGTCCTGGTAACGGCGGAGGAAGAGGGCGCGCGCCCGCTCCTGGGGCATACCTTCCAGCGCGAGTTTTGCCATCTCCGTCGCCGTGGGATTGAGGCGGATAACGTCGGTGACGTCCACAAAAAGGAGCCCCCAGCCTCCCTCTTCCACCCGCAGATGCAGGCGGCGTCTTCCACCCGGTAGCTCGACGTCGAAGGTGTAGAGACCTGCCTGGGGGGGCTGCGGCGGGAGGAGCAAGGTCAGGGTGTCATGAGCCTCACGGCGTACCCGTTCCAGCCAGCGATCGATGAGGGTCATTAGCGCCTCACGTTCTCCGGTTTGTAGCCCTGGTACCTCTCACCACTTGGGTTCTTCCTCAATCTGGTAGGTAGCGCCGCAATAGGGGCAGTTGACGAAGATGGCGCCCCCTCGGACGACGAGTGAGTCCTTATCCAGCGCACCACCGCAGTTACGGCATTTCATCTGCTCCAGTTTGACATCACCGCTGAGATCGATCTTCTGGACGACGGTGGTTTCTTCCTGCTTGGGGCGGACACGGGTTAGATAGATGAGGACACCAGCCGCTCCCAGCAGAATCACACCGACGATGACACGGATGAACTGTCCCTGGGCGCCGACGATGAACATAATACCGAAGAATCCCACCACGGCAGCGATGATGTAGGTCACGATCTCCATAAATTTCTCCTCCATCAGTAGGTAGGTAGTGCTTGGGGAAGCAATTCCGATGCCTTTATTATAGCGTGTTTCGTCCCATGACGCGAATACGCCGGCCTCTGGTCAAACGAAGCAACTTCTAGGGGTGCAAGAATTTGCACGATAAATCACTAGCGAGGGATGCGCAACTCCTGACCGATGGAGATAGTATATCCGGTAAGGTCATTGGCTTCTATGATCGCTTCAACGGAGACATTGTACCTGCGTGCTATGGAGAAGAGGGTGTCGCCCCTTTGCACGATGTAGATCTCGTAGCCCGAGGGCGTCGGTGGAGGCTGAAGGGCCTGTAGCGCTGCGATGGCCTCTGCACCTTCGGGGTTGACCAGGAGGGCCAGATTGAATTGCTCGCGTGCCTGCTCAAGGCGCCCCTGATCTCGAAGATCGTAGCCGTAATTGAGATGGGCAACGTAGAGCTCTTCCTCCCAGGTGGGGTTTTCGGGCTCCAATGCGCGCAGTTGCTGTAACAGGTTGATGGCCTCGGGCCAATTACCCTCGGCCTGGGCCTGGACCAATGCCATCTCCAGTTGCGTGCGAGTATCGGGGGGCTGGGTGGTCGGTGAAGGGCCGGGAAAGGGGGCCGTGCCCTCACCGTAGGGCGACGTGTAGATGAAGACGTCCGTCCTGAGGAGGGCGGTGGCGTTGCCATTGTCGATGTTGACGTCGGTGAGCAGCAGGCCGGGATTGGCTGTCAATTCCAGCCTCTGCAGGAAGTCAAGGAGACGAGGTACCGAACCTCGGGCTTCCAGCCGAAAGGCGCGAATGTCGTACACATCGGCGCTTTCTTGTGGCGTTGGCAGATCCTGCAATCTGGTAACGCTGACACCAGCGTTGGCAGCGGCCGTGTAGATGTGATCTATCAGGTGATCGGCCTGATCGCTGCTGAAGAAGGTACTGCCTATCTCCGTGAGGCGAGCCTGGGCTGTCACGATCTCCGTCTGGAGCTCCGCTGCTGAAGGGGTAGGGGCGTTGAGTATCTCCTCAAGCTGTTGCTGAGCCTCGGTCAGCTCATTTTCGCGCCTTCGTAGCCTGATCCACCGGGGTGCGACGAAAAAACCCAGGAAGATCAGATCGGTGAGGGCCACAAGGAGGAGAGCCACGATGAAGGCGAGAAGCAGGTAGCGCTCCCGTTCCGAGGGTTCTCTGTGTCGTTCGTCGGCGTAGCTCATGGCCTCTCCGCCTCCCACTCCAGGACAATGACAAACTCCACGGCCTCAGGCCCGTTGAACTGCATCAAACGTATTCCTCGACGCATCAGGGCTGCTGGAGCCGCGAGACCCGGCGAACGAAGGTTCTCGGCCCCTGGCTGCGGCGATGGGGTTACGGTTGGCGTTGGCGTCAGTGTGGGTACTATTTCCTCTACCTCGATATCGTATTCCCGAGTTGGCCCGAATTGACCTCGATTGGTCACGGTGACGAATGTCGTTACGTCTGGTCCGGGCGGAACCAGGAACGTCACCTCTGAGCTGAGATTACCGGGAGATCTATCGTCGTTGGCGTAGGTATCGGCACCCACTGTGACCGTAAGCGTGGTATCCACACCCAGTGCCAGGTTCGAGGTGGTTACCCGGTAGGTGCGTCCCGCCTTGGCCAGGAAACGCAATCGATCTAGATCCCCTTCGGGATAGAAGTTGTGGTTCTGTGTTTCTCCCACGGCAATAACGGGGAAGTCATCGTCGGGCTCGTAGATATCGCGCAGATCCTGGGTGGGCGTGGGGGTTACGGGTGTGGTGGTCGGTGTGGGTGACGGGGTTTGCGTAGGCGTAGGTGTACGAGTGGGCGTAGAGGTACGGGTTGGTGTAGGGGTCTGGGTAGGGGTAGGCGTGTCACTCGGTGTGGGTTGAGGCGTTGTTGGGGTGAGCGTCGGTACGATCTCCTCGACGATAATGGTGTATTCTTGCTGAGGACCATATTCGCCACGGTTAGTCACCTTGACGGCGGCGTCCACGTCCGTTTCAAGGGGGTTCTGGACGACGACCTCAGAGGCCAACACGCCCGGACCCCGGTCATCGTTGGTGTGTGTGACGCCCGCCAGACTGACCGTCAAGACGGTATCCACACCTGGACTCAGATCGGTTGTGTAGATGCGGTAGAAGCGTCCCGCCTTGGCGAGAAAACTGACACGATCTACGTCGAGTTCGGGGTGGAAGCTGTGGACCTGTCGTTGGTTGAGGAAGATTCTCCGGGGTGTGAAATCATCTACCTCGTACTTGTCGCCGACGATGGGCGTGGGTGTGAGTGTGAGGGTCGTGGGGGGTAAAGGGGTGCGCGTGTCAGGTATGAGACGGTTGATGGAGCGGATATTGACACGTCTAAAGAGGCCTGATCCTTCCAATCCTCTGGCGTAAGCAAACACTACGTTCTCGTTGAGGGCTTGACCCCGGAGGATAATCTCGGATCCCGTCTGATCCAGCGAGGTGAGAGCCATCTCGGCGGGATCGTAGTTATCGAGACTGGAAGCTACCCTGTCCCAGGGGATCTGTTCGGATGTGAGGGCCGTGCGTGCCCGTTGTAGAGCGGCTACCTGTCTTTCAAGGTCGGTGAGGGTGGCCTGTAGATCCTGGATTTCCGGAGGGAGATTGGAAGCCATCTGTATGGAAGTCCGAACTTGATCTAGCATCTTCTCGGTGTCACGTAGATCATCGCCCAGGGATCTGTAGACCAGAATGAAGGTAATGAGCGCCAGTACAAGACCGCCGGCGATTCCACCCACCAGGAGAAGTCGCCCCCAGGCTATTTGGGGCTCGGATTCTTCTGATGATAGTTCCTGTTGAGAAGTGCGGTCAACCTTGTTCATGTGGTTACCTTCCTGCAATCATAGTACCATAGAGCGTCTTGGTTGACAAGCAAGTGGGAAACGATCGTATGTATTTCAGAATTTGAGAACGACGTTCGATGCTTGAAAGACAGGATGTCTGGGTGTCTAGCAGTTCAGGGTTGAATCTTGAGGAGGATCTGTGCGTACCAGAGCTGCTGGACCGTCGCCTGGGTCTCTTCAAGGGGACAGTCAGTGTGAATCACAACGTCGGCGCGCGCGATCTTCTCCAGTTGAGGTGGTTGGGCTTCAATGCGCTGCCGAGCTTCCTGCGCACTCAGATCCCGATTGCGAACCAGACGCTGGAGTTGTATTGTGGGTGGGCAGGTGGTGACCCATATGGCGTCACAGTACTCATCCATGCCACTCTCCAGGAGTTTGATGGCCTCCATGATGGCAACGGGAGCCTCGCATCGGGCGACATGTTGTTTGACCTCCTCGATGACGGCCGGGTGCACGGCCTCTTCCAGGCGGGTGAGAGCTTCGGGATCGCTGAAAACAATGGAACCCAGAATTTTCCGATCGATGGTGCCATCGGCTGCTAGAATGTCTTCCCCGAAGGTTTCAACGACGTTGTTATAGGCAGGGCCACCCGGTTCCATGACCTGGTGGGCTATCTTGTCGGCATCGATGAGCTGCGCACCCAGATCGACCAACATCTTTCCCACGGTTGATTTTCCCGTGGCGATGTTGCCCGTTAACCCAATGGTATAGGGGCCATTGTTGCGTAGCGTAGGCTTTTCGTCGGTCACCGGACTTTTATCTCCTGGGGAGGATTACGCAACGGGAGCGTCAGCGATCGTTGCCCATTCCTCCAATAGGTTGTTCAACTCCATCTCGACCTGGCGGTATTCCGCGCCAAGCCGGGTCACGCGATCTACATCCTGAGCGCGTCCGGCGAGATCCAGTGACACCGTTAGTTGCTGTAAGCGATTCTCCAGCTCGTGGATGGTAGTTTCCAGATCCTCCAGTTGCTCCTGTTGACGGGCCAGCGCCCGCTGGCGGGCGCGTTCCTGCCGTCGCTCGGCGTCCTGACGGCTGTGATTCTGTTCTTCTTGCGCCTGCTTTTCTTCGGAGGCTCCTCCTTCGCGCCGCGCTTCATGCCAGGTTGCGTAAGATGGGTAGCCTTTGAAGTCGTGAAGCTCACCATCGGCCAGTGCCCAGACGCGAGTTGCCAGGGCGCGGATGAGATAGCGGTCGTGGCTCACCATGAGGATGCTCCCATCGAAGTTTGCCAGCACCTCCTGGAGCACCTCCTGCGAGGGAAGATCCAGGTGATTGGTGGGCTCGTCCAGCAGGAGGAAGTTCGCCCTCTGGAGCGCCAGGATAGCCAGGGCTACGCGTGCCCGTTCACCACCAGAGAGAACGCCCACTTTCTTGAAGACCTCCTCGCCACGGAAGCCGTAGCGGGCGAGGAAAGAGCGGGTCTCGCTGATAGATACCATCCCTGCATCGAGCAGTGTCTCGACAACCGTGCGCTCGGGATCAAAATGAGCTTGCACCTGTGCGAAATAACCTATGCGAACGGCAGAACCACGGCGCACGCGCCCCCTCAAAGGGGGAACCCGGCGAAGTATGGTGCGTAGCAAGGAGGTCTTTCCAGAGCCGTTGGGGCCGACGAGGGCAACCCGCTCTCCCCTGTGGATCTCGACCTCATCCACGGTCACCAGAGAGTGATGCTCTTCATATCCCACCTCGAGATCGTAGAGCCCCAGGACAAGATCGCCACTGCGCAGGGTCGTCTCCAGGTCGAGGTGTAGATTCTGCGGTGCCTCCGGGGGTGGTTT
>JBNGDR010000167.1:0-5332 GCA_049975685.1 Anaerolineae bacterium | reverse complement strand
GGTCCATTGGGCGGGGTCGGTGAGGTCGTCGAAGGCGTAGAGGCGGCCGTTGTCCCCGCCGACGTAGATGGTCTCATCCGGTCCCACCGCTGGTGAGGTCAGGGTCACGCCCGGTATCTCCCGGGGGACGCCTATCTTGAGCGTGCCGGGGGTCTCGAAGAGGCCGTACAGCCCTTGCTCGGTGGTCCAGATGGTGCCGTTGGTGAGGAAGGCCGCGTGTCCGGTGGCCGCGCCCTGGCTGCTGAGGATGGTGGGCAGGCCGGAGCCGGTGATGCGGGCCATGCCCAGGGTGGTGGGCACCCACACCGTCCCCTCGGGGCCGACACGGGGTGCGCCGTTGGCCAGGCCGCCCAGGCTGAGCTGCTCGCGCAGCGTCAATGTCTCGTCGAAGTTGTAGAGGGTGCCGCCGGAGACGACGTAGACGCCATCGGTGGTCACCGCCGGTGCGTAGTCCACGTCGACGCCCAGGTTGACGCTATCTACCTGCGTGCCCTCCGGGTCGAATTTCACCAGGCGCCCCTCGGCGCCCACCAGCAGATAGCCCTCGCGGTTCACCACGGGCGGCGATTGTGGCGTGTGATCGCCGACGGTCCAGACCCAGCCGCCGGAGGCCGGTCCGTCATCGATGGTGTAGCCGGAGGCCCACCAGTCGTTGCCCGATTGGGGCCATCCCGCCAGCGCGTCGGCCGGGTTGCCCCAGTAGGCGTAGGCGGGGTCGCCGAAGAGCTGGAGCGTTCCCATGCGCCAGTCGTAGACCCAGCGCGTGCGGTGGCTCTGGCCCGTGGGACCCCAGGCGGCATCGCCCAGCAGGGCCGGTTGGACCAGAATGTCCCGGTTGAAGTCCCGCTGGAAGGCGTCGACGCCGTGCACGGGGACCACGCTCAACGCGCCCATCCACGCCGCCGCCTTGCCATCGGCCAACAGGCGGCTGGCGATGTTGTTGCGGCCCGCGATCCAGTCCCCGGTGGAACAGGCGTTGGCCACGAAGACGGGGGCGAGGGACGAGGACTCGGGGAGGAAGTCGGGGTGGATGAAGCGGCGGTCGCCGGTGAGCTCGCGACAGTCGGAGGTGCAGCCGTCGGCCTGATCGGGGTTCACGGGATTCTCGATGCGACCGTTGTCATTGTAGTCGCGGACCCAGCTGGCGTGGTAGATACCCACCGAATTGCCGTGACCGATGGCGTTCACCAGCCCGTACTCCTGCGCGGTCATGGCCGTCTCGACGTTTTCTTTCAGGAGGGGGAGGTCGAAGGATTGGGCCGTGGGGATGAGGTCGGGGTCGTCGCCGGGGGAGATCCCCTCGTAGAGGGTGAAGAAGTTGCTCACGTAGGGTTCGATGCCGGGCCTGACGAGGGTCTCCAGCTGGATGGCGGTGTCGTCGCCGAAGGGCGGGTTGCCGTCCTCCGGCCAGGCGCCCCGAAGCTGGCGGCCTGTACCGACGTCGTAGGCGCTGCCGTTCCAGGAGTTGCCGTAGTAGTACCACATGGCGCCGGCCAGGAGTGCCTCCCGCTTGGCCAGATCGCCGCTGGCCTCGCTCCGGGCTATGGTCTCCAGCGCCTGGCGGACCTCGACGCGGTCGTTGAGCATGATGCGCCCGATGCGGATCTCGGCGATCCAATCGTCCTCGGGGCCGGGGTCCGTGCCGTAGGCACCCTCTCGCAGGGGACTGCCCTCCTCGGGGCAGCGTCCGGGCAGGTCGGCGCCGGCTATGGGCACCTTGTACTCCCAGGGCGCGCAGTAGAGGTACTCACCGTAGTAGCCATCGCCGTCGGCGTCCCAATCGTCGGAATCCAGGTCGGCGTAATACCAGTCGGTGACGTAGGCGGGGGAGACCTCGGGATCGCGGTGGGCGTTGTCGCCCTCCCATCCCACCTGCCGCTCGGGGATGACGTCGCTGTCGCCGATGAGGAGGGCGTAGATGGGATGGGGGTCGTGAGCCAGCCATTGGTCCCGGAGCCAGTTGCGGATCTTCTCGGCGCGGTCGTAACCGCCGGTGCCGGCTTCGATATTCTGCACCGTCTCGGCGGTGACCTGGAAGCCCTGGAGGCGCTTCATCTCGATGAGGGGCCAGAGGTCGCCGTAGGTGACGGGTGGGCTGTAGATGATGAGATAGTGCCGGTTGAAGGTGCGGGGCGTGGGCCGCGCCTGGGTATCGAGGAAGGTGACGGTGGTGTAAGTGTGATCCTCCTCCAGGCTGTCGTAGCGGACGACGTTAGGAGTCACCGCGTGACCGTCGTCCCCCGCGTTGGCGGAGACGGAGGTGTAGCCGGTCAGATCCTGCTGCTGCACGAGGTAGGTGGCGACGATGCTGCTGTTGTGGCTGAAGCTGAAGTAACCGTTGCTATCGGTGGCGGCCGTCTCCAGGAGGAAGGTGCCGGCCGGGGTGGAGGCGAAGAGCTGCACGGTGCTTCCGGCGATACCCGTCCCCGTGCCCTCGTCCTGCACGTACCCGTCGAAGTCGTAGGTGTAGCCGGAGCGCTCGTAGGAGGAGGCGTAGACCAGGCCCCAGGTGGAGGGCTGGGTCTCGATGAGGCCCCCGGGCCAGGAGAAGTCCGGCTTGCTCGCCCGATCCTCCACGAAGCCCAGGCCGAGGGATTGCGACCAGCCCGGCTCTAGCTGCAGGATCTCCCGGCTGAAGCGGAACTCGGCCGACCAGGTGAATTCGAAATCGACGTGGTGGGCGGCTTCCCAGGCTCCGGCGGAGGGGGAGAACGAGGTGTAGCCGCCGCTGCCGTTGCCTTCCTCGGCGTCGGTATTGCCGTCGATGTCGAGGGTGAAGCGGTAGTCTCCGCTGCCGGCCGGATCGCTCTGGCTGTAGTCGGTATCCACCAGGACGTGGGCGGCGTGGCTGGTGCCCTGCTCCAGGCCCCCAAAGCAGACGTAGACGTTGTCGGCGTCGTGCTGCATGTGGACGGTGGCGAAGCCGGAGCGCTCCAGCGCCGCCAGGTTGTATTCGGTGGCGTCGCATTGGCCGTCCACGGAGATGGTGGCGGTGGTAGCGCCGAATCCCGTCTGCCGGGGCAGCACGCCACGGGGCGTGAAGCCCGCGTTCCCCTCCAGGGTACCGTTGTCATCGTGCCCCGCCCCATCGTAGTCGTCCGTGGTCTCGTTAAAGCGCCAGTAGGCGATGAGGCCGGGATCGCTGCCGAAGAGCTCCCGGCGCATATCGGCCTGGATCTCGGCCTGGGTACGGACCCGGTTCCAGAGGCGTACCTCGTCGATGAAGCCGTCGAAGTTGTTCTGGTTGAAGGCGGTCTCCGGATCGAAGCCGATGCCCAGATCGGAGTCGTTGTCGGCCAGGGGGCCGTTGTTGGCCGTGCTTGTCAGATCCAGCTCGCCGTTGACGTAGTAGCGGCGGGTGACGCCGTCGTAGGTGACGGCGATGTGGGTCCAGGTGCGGGCCGGGATGGCGCTGTTGCCATCGACGCTGGTGCCCGATCCGGCGGTGTAGAAGCGGATGGGGCCATTACAGAAGCCCAGCCAATAGGCTTCGGTGTAGTTCTTACCCACCACCGTCTCGCAGCGGGCGGCGCTATCACGCCAGACCCAGGCTTCGATGGTGATGGCATCGGCCGGGTTAAGCTCGGGGTGGTCGGCCACCCGCACGAAGCCGTCCCCGTTGAGGGAGAGCGATTGCCCCTCGAGGAGGGTGGAGGCCCTCACCTCCGCCGGTGCGATAGGCACCGTGCCGACGACGGAGACAGCGATCAGTATCAACAGTAAACCCAGCGAAAACCATTTGCGTAACGACGTCATGTTCTACCTCCTAGAGCTGACCAAAGCGGATTCTTACTTGCCATACTCGGCAAAATCTAAACTCAAACAAGAGATCGGTAAATATCAGGATACATCCGCTCGCTATGGTCTTGGTATCTCTATACGGTAGAAAAGACGCGCTTTCCGTTGTGAGATGGACAGAGATATAGGATTATTCTAAGGATAACTCAGATTTGATGATTTGTCAAATATAAATCATATTAATATATTAAATATGGTGGCATGGGTTCGTCGCTTGATCCTTTATATTTCACGCTTTCTATGTCAATTCCGGGAGGTGTGTTAAAATGAATAAGTGAACGGTATGGAAAAGATCAGCGATGGGATAGCGTGGGATAGCGCCTTGCGGACGCTTCCCGAGCCGCACGTGCTCCAGGCGTGGGCCTGGGGGGCGCTCAAGGAGCGCCACGGGTGGGAGGCGCGGCGCCTGCTCTGGCAGGAGGACGGGGAGGCCGCCACGGCGGCGGCCCAGCTTCTGACGCAGCAGCGGAGCAGCTTTGCCCTGGGTTACGTGCCCAAGGGGCCCATCCTCGATTGGACAGATCTGGGCCGGGTGGAGGCTGCACTGCGTGCCCTGGAGACGCTGGCGCGGGAGCAGTCCCTGCTTTTCCTCAAGATCGATCCCGACGTCCGCACCGACACAACTTCCGGAAAGCGGGTGGTGGATCTCCTGAAGGCGCGCGGGTGGCGCCCTTCCTTCGAACAGATCCAGTTCCGGAACACTATGTTCCTGGATCTCCGCCCCGACCTGGATACCATCCTTTCGGAGATGAAGTCCAAGTGGCGGTACAACGTCCGGCTGGCAGCGCGCAGGGGTGTGGTCGTGCGCCAGGTGGTGCGGGAGGAGCTTCCCATGCTCTACGAGATGTACGCCGAGACCGCCGCCCGGGACGAGTTCATCATTCGTGAGGAGGACTATTACCTGGATGCCTGGCGGACTTTCATGGAGGCCGGGATGGCGGTGCCCTTGGTGGCGGAGGTGGAGGAGACGCCCGTCGCCATGCTTGTTCTCTTCTACTTCGGGGAGCGCGCCTGGTATATGTACGGCGCTTCGCTCGATCTGCACCGCAATCTGATGCCCAACCACCGTCTGCAGTGGGAGGCCATCCGCCGGGCCAGGGATCTGGGATGTACCACCTACGATATGTGGGGGGCGCCCGACGTCCTCGACGATAGCGATCCTCTGTGGGGCGTCTACCGCTTCAAGGTGGGCTTCGGTGCCGAATTCATCCCCCACATCGGCGCCTACGATTTCGCGCCCCGCCCCTTCCTCTACCGCATCTACGCCTGGCTCCGCCCCCATCTCGTGGCACTGGCCCATCGCCGCTACCGGGCGAAACGTAATACTTGAGTGGGAGGATTTCTTGCGTATTCTCGTTACTGGAGGGGCCGGTTTTCTCGGCTGTACGCTTTCTAACAACCTATACCGGCAGGGGCACGAAGTTCTCGTCCTCGACGATCTCAGCGCCGGAGATCCGGCGCGGTTGGATAAGGGCGTGCTCTTCCACCGGGGCCGTGTTCAGGATCGGCCCAAGCTCTGGACGCTGTTGCAGGG
>JBNGDR010000166.1:0-5370 GCA_049975685.1 Anaerolineae bacterium | reverse complement strand
CGTCCAGACACGCAGCAGAAGGTAGTACAGTGGGGGATACGGCTGTTCGAAGCGCAGGATTTGCAACAACTCGCCCAAGCCGTGCCCCAGGATCAGATCGACGTTGAAGAACTCGTCGTACCAGAAGCTCGGTTCTCCCAGCCGCCATAAGGCCGCGTACCAGAAGCCCAGCAGCAACCCAAACCACACCAGACGAGCACTCAACGCTCTTTTTATGCGCACCCTTCGCACCTCCGTAAAAGTCCGGGCACCCCATCCTGTAACACCCTCGAATTCTCAGGTCGCTCGTCCGGAGATTCAGGGTGGTTATTGGCTTTCACGGCGTTTATTATACACCCAAGGTCGGTTGAACTTAAAAATCGGATTTCTAACCTCTTTCCGTAGAGGTAGCGTTGGACAAATGATCACTTGATGTCATAATCTACGTTATGAATACTGAGTCACGATCTAGGAAAGGGCGCAGTTGGCTCATCATGCGCCAGGTAGCATTGGGACTTCTAGGGTTATTGCTTTTCATTTTCGCCCTGGGATTGATGAAGGAGGGCGCTGGAAGCCTGGCGCCTCTGCTTCGTAATCACCTTCAAGTGGATAACACGGTCGATTCCATGGGCTTCGGCTGGTTGACCGCCTACCTTATCCAGAGTGGATCGCCAGTAGCAGCGGCGGCGATCAGTCTATTGAGCGCCGACGTATTCACGCCCTTGCAGGCATACATGGCGGTCGCAGGATCACGTCTGGGGGCTGGTCTGATGGTGCTTCAGCTGGGCATCATCTATGTCCTTCAGGGGCACGAGCACCGCACAGCGCTCTCCGCCGGGATTCTATCTTTGTTGTTGACGGGTTCTGTTATGATCGTCTCCCTACCCATGGGGATCGTTTTCCTCCGGTCAGGCTGGCTTCATGGGATCTCCCTCCCGATGTTGGAGGGGCTGGCGGGCGGCCTGGATCAGGCCATGAAGCCGCTTATTACTCCTCTGGCGGCGTGGCTGCCCGGCTGGGCCGTCTTCCTCATCGGTGTGGGTGTGGTGACGGTCAGTTTCCAGCTTATCGATAGTGCGCTCTCGAAGTTGGATCTGAAGCAGACGACGCTGGGCCAGGCCAATCGACTTATCTACCGACCTCCTATCATGTTCCTGCTGGGATTTCTGGTGACGCTGGTGACGCTTTCCGTATCCATTTCGTTGGGTATATTGGTACCGCTTTCGGCTCGGGGGTACATGCGACGGGAGAATATTATCCCCTACGTTATGGGGGCCAACATTTCCACGCTCATCGATACGTTGGTCGCAGCCATGTTGCTGGGAGATAGTCGCGGAGTTGCTATCGTCTTCTCCCACATGGCCGCCGCGACGGTAGTCTCGCTCTTAGTTATCGTCTTCGCTTATTCAGCCTACGAGCGTTCCGTCTCACGGCTTCTGGGGTGGATTGTTCGCAAGAGGCTTCATTTTGCTATCTTCCTGGGATTGATGATTATCACTCCCCTGATATTGGTTTTTCTGTAACAGGAGCTGAGATTTATGAGGATTTTGCTGTGCACACAATGTGCGTCCCACGCTGCCAATACGCTGGAGATGGGGCGGCGTGTCGTTCGACAGGTTGGCGGTGAGATGGATATTCTTCTGGTAGATGGCGAGCGCCGGGCCGAGATCTGCAAGATAGCGGAGAACACTGCCGCCGAGATCAGGAACGGGGGAGTTCCCGTGCGGATCCAGGAACAGCAGGGTGGTGTGGAAAGGACGGTGCTTCACGAGGTACACTTACATTCCTACGATCTGGTGATCATAGGTAGCCGGGGGCGTAAAGGGCTGATCAAGATGCTCTTTGGCTCGGTGGCGCTTCAGGTCACCGGGCAAACGCCCTTACCCGTCCTGGTGGTGAAAGGACGCCTCCGGAAGCTGAGAAAGTTCCTGGTCTGTACTTCGGCAGGCCCGGCCAGTGAAAGAACCGTCGCTTTCGCTACCGATCTTGCCCAGGCCCTGGGCGCGAAGATCCACCTGCTTCACGTTATGTCGCAGCTATCTCTCTCAGGTAGGGGCCATACTCTGGAGGAACTGGAGGCCTCAGCAGAGGATCTGATGGATGGGGGGGCGCGTGAAGGGGATCACCTTAAGGAGATGCTAAAACTGGTTCAGCGTGCGGGGGTGGAGGCCCGGGCACTGGTGCGTCACGGTCTGGTCGTGGACGAGGTCATAGCCGAGACGAAAAAAGGGCGTTATGATCTCATCGCACTCGGGGCCCACGTGACGCCGGGCGTCCCCCCCTCGATGGTCAATGATCTGGCGGGAAGGATTCTTCTCGCAGCGGACCGTCCGGTCCTCGTGGTCCACTGACGTCGCTGTATTTACTCGGCCAGCATACCCCGCACGATGATGTCGACAGCAGCTTCCTCGTCCAGCCCCCGGGCCATGAGCGTCTCCAGCTCCTTTTTGTCAACGGTGCCGATGGCGGCCTCGTGGGTGACGTGGGCCTGAGGGTGGCTTACCTTGACGATGGGGACTGCGTTGGCGACGGCGTTATCGCGGACGATCTCCACGCAGTCGATGTGGCCTCGTGCGAAGGCCGCGCGACCTTCGGTGACCCCCAGAACCTCGCTGGTGGCCCGATCCCGCACGGCGATGCGCGACTTGGCCAACCCGCGCGCGTTCTCTCCGTTGAGCCGAATGGTCTCCTTGACGATGATCTCGTCGTCGCCGTAACCGACGGCCTTGGCGGTGAGCTCCGCCACTCCATCTGCGGCTACATCGACCTCGTAGTCGAAGACCATGCGTCCGACACGCCCCTTGCTCAGGTTGAAGCCGGAATAGTAACGTCCACCCTCATCGACGGTGATCTTGGCTGTCGGTAGCACCTCAACACCCCCTGTCTCGCCGTGGTAGTGGGTCTCCTCGTAGCGCATGGTGGCATCCTTGCCGACGTGGATGGTGCCCTCCATAATGTGTTGTACCTCGACCGCGTTGGGAAAGGTGCAGTGGGCCGTGAACTCTACGCTGGCCCCCTCGCCGATCTCGAAATCAGAGAGGATGCGTTGCACACCCTCCTCGGGGATGACGCCGAAGCAGAGGTGCACAGGGTTCTCTACCCTGGTGCCCGGCTCGATCACCAGATGAACCCTGACGCCGTCGGGCAGCGACTCGGCGACGACATCCAGGCCGGGTATGCGGTTGGCGCCCAGCACCTGATTCCCGCTGATGATGAGACTGGCAACCTTCTCGGACTTGAGGAACTCGGGATCGCCTCCCGCTTTCTCGTATGCTTTCAGGATGGCCTCAAAGTCGCTCATATTCGTCCTCCAGTTCCACAGGGTCCATGGTCTCACAGGGATTGCACCAGCGGGCGTAGATGTCGCAGACGACATGGGGATCGCCCGTCTGGGTGATCTCTCCCTCGCAGATGAGCGAGACCACATCCGACATCTCGACTATTTCGTCGCGGTGACTGATAAGTAGTACTCCGGTGCCCTCGTCGGCCATGCGATGCATGAGATCGCCGATGTCGTCCAGGGTCATGGCGTCGATGCCGGAGTCTGGTTCGTCAAGGACGGCGACCTTGGGCCCCATAGCGTAGATGGCGGCCAGCTCTACCCGCTTCCGCTCCCCGCCGGAAAGGGATTCATCGACGGTGCGCGCTAGGTAGTGCTCGGGTTCGAGGGAGACGAAGGAGAGCGCCGCCCGGATGCGTGCTATGTCCGGCTCTTTCATTCCCAGGCTCAGGTAGCGGGCCACAGAGATACCCTCAAAGCGGGCCGGTTCCTGCCAGGCCAGGGTCAAGCCGCGCTGACCGCGCTCGGCGATGGAGAGATGAGTGATCTCTTCGCCATCCAGCCAGATCTCACCGGAGTCCGGCACGTAGCCCGCGCTGCCCATGATGGTGTAAGCCAGCGTCGATTTTCCGGAGCCGTTCAGGCCCAGAATGGCGTGGACGGTGCCTCTTTTGAGCGTCAGATTGACGCCGCGCAGGATGTGGGTCTCGCCGCGCGTCAGATGCAGATCGATGATTTTGAGCAGGGTGTCGTTCTCACCCGTCATCTTGCCTCCTTGGTAAAATAGTTAGCGGTGAGCAGAGAGCAGTGAGCAGGGACCAGGGACCAGGCACTAAACTAACGGATCTCTTGGCTGCTCCCGCGCACGTGTCAACGTTCACACATTCACACGTAGACACATCGTTTTCAGCTACGGTTCTATTATAGCACGGGCCGCTTTAAAAAATAGAAGATCTGGGCTACAATATACGATATATTCATTAATCAAATTAGGAGGACGTAGATGGAAGGCAAATCCTCTCTGTTGATACGTGGGGGCCGGATAGTGACCCCCGATGAAGTGTTGGAAGCGGACGTGCTTGTAGAGGAGGGTGCCATCCGCGCCGTGGGTTACGATCTGCTGCGCGCTTTCTCCGGCGGCGAGAGCGGCGAGTCGGAGGTGCCCGACTATCTGGAGGTGGTGGATGCCACGGGTCTGCTGGTGCTCCCCGGCGTCATCGACGCGCACGCTCACATAGCGTTGGATACGGGGATCTACAAGACCCCCGATGATTGGTTCACCGAGACGCGCGCAGCGGCCTACGGTGGTGTCACGACCGTCATCGATTTCGCCACCCAGTTCGAAGGGCAGACGCTACGGGAGGCGGTGGAGGCGCGGTGGGAGGAGGCTGCGCTCTCCGTCATCGACTACGCTCTGCACGTCATGGTGACCCATATTCCGTGGGGCCGTGAGGACGAACTGGGCGTGTTAGCGGAACTGGGTACGACGAGTGTCAAACTCTACACGACCTACCGGCCCAATTACTACGCCGACGACGCGACGCTCTACCGGCTCATGGAGGCGGCCGGGCGGTATGGCCTGCTTACGCTGGTGCATTGCGAGAACGACGCGCTGGTCACGGCACAGACGGAGGCCTTGGTGCAGGAGGGGAAGACGGCGCTGCGCTATCACGGCGTCGCCCGTCCCGTCCTCGCGGAGCACGAAGCGACGGCCCGCGTCCTCTTCCTGGCGGACGCGGCGGGCGCGCCGGTGGTCATCGCGCACAACTCCAGCGCCGGCACTGTGGCGCTCATCGCTGCCGCGCGCGACGGGGGGCAGGTGGTCTTTTCAGAGACGGCGCCTCAATACTTGCTCCTCGATGCGACGGTTTACGAGGGGAGTGAGCCCTGGCGTTATATCCTCCAGCCGCCGCTGCGCGCGCCGGAGGAGAAGGAGCCGCTATGGGAGTTTGTCAGCGCAGGTGTGGTTGATATGATCATCACCGATCACTGCGACTACTCCCGGCAGCAGAAACTGGCCCACGACGATTTCACGAAGACCCCGGGCGGGTTACCGGGTATGGAATTGCTCTTACCCCTCGTGGCGACCTACGGGGTGGGGATGGGTCGGT
>JBNGDR010000165.1:0-5378 GCA_049975685.1 Anaerolineae bacterium | reverse complement strand
GCCATCGTCTTCATTCTGCCAGACCACGAAGAACGTCCCATCGGTGGATCGCACAGCGATGTCCGGTTCTTCCAGAGCGTCCGAGCTGTGAGCTGTGTTGACCATCGTGTCAGCGCTCCAGCTGGCCCCGCCGTCATTGCTGCTGGCGAAGTAGATGTCCGGTTGGTGGTCGACGACGCGCTCATCGGCCCAGACGGCCAGGAAGATAGTCTTGGTCATGGGGCCGCTGGTGTCCAACGCGAAGTCAAGTGCCAGCGAGAGTCGTGCGTTGTCCAGCATGGTAGGATCGTTAATCTTGATGTTGTCTGACCATTGATGATCCAGTTGCACGTTGCCCGGCGCGCTCCAGATATCGACACCGTTGAGTGTGCCGGGCGCGAAATCGCCGAAGGTGGTGGTCCGCCACATCTCGGGGCCGCCCGAAGCCTGTACCCCGAGCAAGATTGCCCCCGTCATGACCAGCGCGGCCACGATACTAACTACAATTTTCCAACGTCCGTTTGTCATAAGCTCCTCCTTGGAAGATCAGTTGAACGTTTCGGGTTGAAAGTTGAAAATTAGAGACTCAGTATTGGTGTGTGGCGTCGTTAACCGACGCACTTCGGCTTGCCACATGGCGTTCCTCTGGTAAGGATGATAAGAGCGTGGAGTTAACCCGGTGTAAAATCCATGTAAGAAGTGTGTAATACTCGCTTTTGAATTGAGGATTGCAAGACAGGGCGCACTTGGCGCCCTGTCCCCCGAGATTCCTGGTTCTAACTCTGGCTTGACCTATAAAGCTAAAGTGACCGGTGAGGCGAAGTCTGTCAGGTCGTCAGCTCGAAGCGCAGGACAGTCTCTCCAATGCGAATGCGGTCGCCCGAGGAGAGCCTTTCCGGCTCCAGAACGCGTTCATCGTTGAGATAGGTGCCGTTATGGCTTTCCAGATCTTCTATCCACCACTGCTCCTCCCTCCACAGGACGATGGCATGGTGTGCGGAGGCGAAAGGATCGTCGAGGATAAGGGTGTTGTCGTCCGCACGCCCCAGCGCCGTGACCGAACGCAGTGGAATACGACGCGGGCTCTCGTCCTCACGCTCCTCGAAGAGCGCTGCGGGTGGGGGACCGCTCACCTCGGCGTCGGCGCCCTCCTTCAGATCCCGCCATAGAATGTAGAGCGTTAGGGCCAGAAAGGCGTAGAGGACGAAGGCCAGGAGAAAGCGTAACACCAGGAGCAGATCCGCCATCTCATCTGTCCACGGTGGAGTAGGGTTGGGTGTCGCCTTCGGACGCGGGGGCGGTGATGGGTGTTGGTTCCACGTAGAGGAGATCCACGCCGGCCAGAGAGATGAGGTCGCCGGGGCGGAGGATAGTCTCATGCACCAGGAAACCGTTGACGGTCGTGCCGCCGCTGCTCCCCAGATCCTGGAGTAGATAGCGACCGTAACGCCGTCGCAGCTGGGCATGATGGCGGGAGACGCGGGGATCGTCGAGTACAAGGTCGTTGTCCAACGACCGCCCGATGCGAACAACGGTCCCGTCAAGATCGTAGGTCCGCGTTCCTTCTACGATGAGATAGGCCCTTCTCTCGGCAGCGGCCCTCTCGGCCAGCGTCTCTACGCGGCTCAGGTCTAGATCCCGGGTACGTTCTTCCTCCGGAATCTCACGGTTGACAGGTGTGATGCGGACTTCGTGCCGGGGGACCTCCGAATGGGCTTGCAGGAAGACGGCAGGTGGTTGCTGGAGGCGTATTTGCATGCGTCTCACTAGAGCCGCCAACCCCTCCGCCAGCTCTCTTTCTAACTGAGGATGTTGGCTCTGCAACACCGCCAGATCCGCCGGGTGTAGCGTGATAACATAACGTCCCCGAACCTCGGGTGTGCCATTTGCCCCCAGTTGCTCGTCGTCTTCCAGGGCGTGCACCAGGTGTCGGGCCACCTCTTGAGGGAGCAGCTGACCACCAAAGAGCCGCACAAAGGGCTCCTCGACGAGTTGCTCTATCCAGTCTTCTAATCGTTTTAAGCCTTTCACAATGGCGATTATACCTTCTAGGAAGGCAATGGCAAGGGTTCAGGGCCGCACCGCCTCCGGGAGTGCGAAGCCGGCCGCAACAGGCACGGTGGCCAGGAGCCCTCTGTGAAGAGACGATAAGCGGGCTTACGCAGGGCGTGAGTTTGTGGAGCGGCTATCGCTGCTGTATAATCCGATTCATGAACAACCGAACACTCTGGGCTTTTTTGCTGGGTCTGACGATGCTCCTGATCGCGATACTGGGGATACCCCAACTGGTGGCCCGCCAGCGTTTCCTCCAGCAGGGGCGGACCGATGAATTTCCCCAACCTATCGCCGATACGGGCATGCCCCGTGCCTGCGTTAACGCTGCGATGGAGCAGTACGGAGAAGAGCAACTCAGCTGGGCCCTGGACACCATCGAGGCGGGGGGCTACACCTGGGTGCGCCAGCGCTTCCCCTGGTCCGAGATCGAGCCCGCACCGGGTGAGTTCGATTGGGAGAGGTGGGATGCTATCGTCGCCGGGGCGGTTGAGCGGGGACTCCAGATCATGCCAGTCCTGGATTCACCACCTGATTGGGCTGGAATGCCGCCCGATCCCGAGGCCTTCGCGCGTTTCGCCGGCACCTTCGCCAATCACTACATGGCGCAGATGGTCTACTACGAGATATGGCACAATCCCAACCTGGGCGACGCCTGGGGGGGGCAGGCCGATCCCTATGGGTATACCGAGCTCCTGGCTCACGCATCGGAGGCCATCCGCGCCGCCGATCCCGATGCGCGTATCCTCCTTGGTGGGCTGGCACCCAACGTGGAAGAGGGTCCACGAAACTATGCCGAGCATATCTTCCTGGAGATGCTCTACGTTGCGGGCGCCGCTCCCTACTTCGACGTCGTTGGCGTGCAGCCCTACGGTTTTTATACCGGCCCTGAGGACCGCCGGGTAGAAGGTGAAGTCACGAACTTCTCGCGTCCTATTCTGGTGCGGCGCGTATTGGAGGCACATGACGAGGGGCACAAAGCCCTCTGGGCGACGCACTTCGGCTGGAACAGCCTGCCGCCCACGTGGGAAGGCCTGCCTTCCATCTGGGGAAGCGTGGACGAGGAACGACAGGCGGCCTACACCCTTGACGCGCTGGATCGGGCCGAGGATGAATGGCCCTGGATGGGGGTCATGTGTCTCAATAACTTCCAGCCCCGCCCGGCCGAAGCACACACGGTCCCCGATGCCGAGGAACATTGGGGCTTCGCCGTCGTTGGACCGGAGGGTGAGCCCCGCCCCGTTTATGAGGCGGTGCAGGCCTGGACGGAACGCCCCCGGGTGGCACGGCCCGGCGTCTATCCTGCCAGTACCGCCCTGGCGGCGTTCGAGGGTGGGTGGCGCCTGGGTCCCCTGGGCGCCGACATTCCCTTGAACGCCGACGCCGGCGATCGCGGCAATCGGGTCTCTCTGACTTTCGAGGGAACGGGTATCGCGTTGACGGTGCGACGAGGACCCTACCGCGCCTTCCTCTTCGTGACCGTCGATGGTCGACCGGCACCGGCCCTCCCTCGCGACACGGAAGGTCGAGCCTACGTTGTCCTCTACGATCCACTGGCGGCGGTCGCCACGGTGCCCCTGGCCGAACATCTGACGCCGGGTTTGCACACGGTGGAGGTGGTCGCCGACCGGGGGTGGTATCAATGGGCGCTGGCCGACTGGCGGGTGGTCAACCGGCCTGACCCTCGCCCCTACCGCTTGGGTTTGATGGCCCTCGGCATCGTGGGGGTCGCGGGTTTGATATTGGCCGTCTCTGCAGGGCGCCGCGTGGACTGGGCCGCGCTCCTTCCCCGGCTGACGGCAGCGTACTGGCGATTGAGCGAGCCCGTCCAGGTGGCGCTGACCACGGTGCTGGGTGCTCTCTTTGCCTTCGCCGCCTGGACTACCTGGGCGCAGGGTCTCTTTCGTCGTCTAGGTGATGGGACGGGACTCTCGGCGGTGCTGCTGGCGGCCGGACTTTTCTACTTCTCCCCCTGGTTTGTGGTGACGTTGCTGAGTGGGATTCTGCTCTTCGCCCTCGTTCTTCTCCGGCCCGAGCTGGGTCTGGCACTCACCATCCTGGCGGCGCCCCTCTATCTGCACCCTGTCTCTCTATTCGGCAGATCCTTCTCTCTGGCCGAGCTTCTCCTGTTGCCGACGGTGGCTGGGGCGCTTGTTCGGATCTTTGGCGATCGAGGTCTGGGGATCTTGAAAGTTGGACAGAAGTCCGGATCGATGGGGCCTTTCAGAGCGAATAAGGCTCATCTCGTGCAGTTCTTGCCTGTCCTCTCCTTTGTTCTCGTTACCGCTCTCTCTGCGTTGTTCGCCGACCACCGGCATGTGGCGCTGCGGGAGCTGCGTGTGGTTGTCATAGAGCCTGCGCTCTTCTACACGATATTGGTGCTCTTACCTTTGGATCGCCGGGATCGCTGGCGCATCGTGGACTTCTATATCCTGAGCGCCCTCGTCATCGCCGGGGTAGGGTTGGTACAATACTTCTTCCTCGGCGACGTTATCACCGCCGAGGGCGGGCTACCCCGTCTGCGCAGTATTTACGGTTCACCGAACAACGTCGGTCTCTATCTTGGGCGAGTCATTCCCATCCTGGTGGCTGTTGTCCTGACGGATGAAGGTGCAGGTGCCATTTCTGGTCTACGATTTGCCATCGGTGGGCGGACCCTGGTCCTCTCGCGCCGTCGATTTCTCTACGCCGCAGTCCTGGTGATCGTGGGTCCGGCGTTGTTGCTGACCTTCTCACGGGGAGCGCTGCTGCTGGGCGTACCCGCCGGTCTCCTGGCGCTAGGTCTGTTCAAGGGAGGCCGCTGGCGCAAGGTTGCACTGGTAGGGCTGTTACTCTTTGCCGTTGCTCTCATCCCCCTCTTCCGCACGCCCCGTTTTGCCGGTTTGCTTAACACGAGGGAGGGGACGACCTTCTTCCGGCTTTCGCTGTGGCGCAGTGCCTGGGCCATGTTTCTCGACCATCCTCTGCTGGGTGTAGGGCTCGATAATTTCCTCTACGCTTATCGGACGCGGTACGTCTTGCCCTCGGCCTGGGAGGAGTTCAACCTTGCCCATCCTCACAACTGGATCCTTGATTTTGCCTCGCGGGTAGGGCTCCTGGGATTAACGGCCTTCACGTGGTTACAGGTATTCTTCTGGCGCCGGGCATCTGCGGCATTGCGAAGAGCTGTGCCATCGGAGCGGGCGCTGGTGGTGGGCGCCATGGCTGCCATGATCGGCGGATTGGCCCACGGATTGGTGGATGCTTTCTATTTCTACATCGATCTCGCTTACGTTTTTTTCCTGGGACTGGCTATGGTCACCTGGGTCGCGGATTATCGGTTGACGGCGGACGACTGACGACCGACG
>JBNGDR010000164.1:0-5430 GCA_049975685.1 Anaerolineae bacterium | reverse complement strand
GGGCTCACCGTCTCCATGGCGCGCCGGAAGGGACTTGAACATAGACAGGTGATAGGGTAACCAGAGAGCAGATTCGCTACACACCGGGCATCCCTCTGCCCTTGAGGTGAAAGCGATCGCTGCTCATCTGGCACCCACTCGGCATGAGCGTGACGTATCAGGTAGAAGACGGCCATGAAAAGGCTAAACCTTTTCTCAAATTCTGGCGATGGAGAGGAAGGCAGCCACCAGGGTCATCGCAAATTGGAACGCCGACCACAGTTTTTGCACTCTCGTGGTTCGGACGATGGTATCCTGTAGCAAGTACACGGCCTGAAGCGGCGGAATGATCATCATGAAGTAGATCAAAAGGCCGAGGAGTTGAAAGAAGAAATCCCAGAATCCTCCCCTCATATAGATAGGAGACGACATCCCAATGTATTCCCACAGAGCCGTGTAGCCTAAAGACGAGAAGATCAACAGCAAAACATCGCCAACAGTATCTTCGATGAGATGGTTAAGCCGGATCTCCTGAACCTTCTTCCGCAGTCGCTTGAGCAATAGAACGTCGGGTGGATATGGTTGGTCACGAGTCCATTCCATACCGCCAACGAGAAAGAACATCAACAGGAACACCAATTCCTTGATGATAACCAGGAAGAACCCCACAACGTAGAGCAACTGCCAATACCAGGCAGCGTCTCCCCTGGGTTGAAGACCGGCGATTTGTGTCCCGACGATAAACAAGAAGGCCGACATCCCCAGGTGAAAGACGGGGAGGAGAACCATCACCATAATAGTCCAGTTGGATCGCTTCTGCGGATAGTTACGGACGTGGCGGGCCAAATATGGATACTTGAGCCAGAATCCGACCAACTCCAGGAAAGGGAGCAGCAAGAGAACCCAACCTAGAAGCGGATCTGGGTTGGATAGCGAGGTTTCGGATAACCGATTAATAAACCCTGGGTGGATCACGACCAGGTACCCAATGAAGAGGAGGTAAAAGAAGATCCCCCGGTTCTTGAGAAGTTTATACAGAAGAGAGGCCATCAGAGAACAAAACTCGACTTTCTGACCCACGTTTTTTGAGGTCACCTGATGATATTGCGTCAGCCACTTACTGTGATTGTACTTCTATCTGGACCTTGAGGCAAGGTTTTACGCGAGGAAAGAGGCAGGTTATCCATGGACGACGGATGACGGACGATGGACGGTGGACAGCAGAGAATCTCGGAAAACTTTTGACTCCAGTCAGGACAGGCAGGACAAGCAAGGCGGACTCAACCTATCGTTTCCCCGCTTTGCTCGGGACAGGTTCCCCGCTTCGCTCGGGACAGGTTCCCCGCTTCGCTCGGGACAGGCATTCGTTCTATCGCTGATTCTTTCCCCTTACCCCCAAGGAACTACTGCTTGCTGACGTATCATACCTTCGTCAAGTAGTAATACAGGTGCACATATCGGAAGGCATCGGCACGACGTCCGTATCTGGCACGCCATTCATCCGGGGAGAGATTCCCCTCCGCCTCTTCATGGAGCTCCATCCACGCCGCCAGAGATGTCTCCGCAGCCGCCTCCCGAAGATACCGGACCTGCTTCTGTTTCACCAGAATCTCCCAGCGCGACACCAGCTCGTCCGCCTCTTCATCAGTGAACAGGCTGTGCAACGTCCGCTCGTTCCCATTTTCCACGCCCCAGTACTCGCCCGGCTCTTCCTCCTGCCCAAAAAGCGACCTGGGCCAGGTATCCGCCGAGATGACGCCCAGGAAACACAAGCCCCCGTGCTTCAACACTCGATACATCTCGCTCACCGCCAGAGCCGTATCCTCTTTGCTCAGATGGCACATGGAATAGTGCTCGTAGACGTAATCGAAGGTATCTTCCTCGAAGGGAATCTGTCGCATATCCCCCTGGCGCAGATGCAATTCGATGAACTGCGCCTGGCAGAATTGCCGCGCCCTCTCCAATTGCTCCTGCGACGAGTCGATGCCCCAACCCTCGAAGCCGTGCTGGTGAAAGAGAGCCAGCGGTGGCACCGGCCCACCCGCTCCACAGTCCAGGATCTTGCGTGACACCTCATCCGGCGGCTGATGGGCGTTGATGAAACTCAGGAAACCATATACCGGTATGGCATTGGGGCGTAGAATGATCTTGTTCATTTGGGCTCCTTAAGGTTTGGTGAGCGGTGAGTAGTGAGCAGAGAGCAGGGATCGGGGACCGGGAATCAAGGTTTGGCTTAAGAAGCATCCTGTTGGATCGAGTATTTTAATTCATGGATGGTGTGGCCTGCCACATGTGGTGACCCTTGACAACAAAAGGAGAGATCAAGGTCTCAAGGAGATCGAGTCTACACCATTGATCTCTTTCGGCCTACGCCGCTTATGGTATGATGCAGATAGATTCAAGCGAGAGAGATTACATGACAGGTACAGAGTACAAATCCCGTGCTGCGGGTTCCGATGAGTCGCCACCCCGGTTCCTGGCCGACGCCATGCTGGGTAAGCTGGCCCGTTGGCTGCGGTTCCTGGGGTTTGATACCCTTTACCTTCAGGCGGACGATCACCTCCTTGCCCACCGCGCCCGTGCCGAGGATCGTATCCTCCTGACCCGAGATAGGGAGCTGGCAAAGCGGCGCGGTTTGCGGAGCATCCTGATCGTCTCCCAGGATCTGGAGGAGCAGCTGGTACAGATTCTCACGGAAGTAGGAGAGCCCTCAGACAAAACGCCCGCGCGCTGTATGCGCTGCAACGTACCTCTGGTGGAGATCTCCCTGGAAGAGGCCAGCACTCACGTTCCCCCCTACGTCGCCCAAACACAAGAGGAGTTCCGGCAGTGTCCCCAGTGTGGAAAGGTCTATTGGCACGGCAGCCATTGGAAGAGCATGCAGAAACGACTCAGGGAGGTGCTGGAGAGCGGTGAAAAAACCGGTTGACAAATTCTTCGAGCCAGTTATAATGTTCGAGCAGCCGGCCCGGAAGGGTTCGGCTCCTATTGTGTAAATGGGGAGGAGCATCGTGTACGCAGTCATCAAATCAGGCGCACATCAATATAAAGCAGCATTAGGGAGTGAACTCGTCGTAGAAAAGCTCCCAGAATCCGTAGGCTCAGAGATCGAACTCGATGAGGTCTATCTGGTGGTAGACGAGGACGAGATCCTCGTTGGGCAACCTATAGTGCCCGGTGCGAAGGTCCGCGCGACCATCATGGAAGAATTCCGAGGTCCCAAGATCCGGATCTTCAAGCATCATCCCAGGAAGCGCTATCGTCTTCACAAGGGCCACCGTCAGACCTATATGCGTCTGCGGGTAGAGGAAATTGTGAAGGGAGCATAGAGATATGGCACGTAAGAAAACTACCGGAACCAACGGTCGTGACAGTAACGCCAAACGCCGGGGCGTCAAAAAATACGGTGGTGAGAGGGTGAGGACCGGACATATCCTCGTCCGCCAGGTGGGAATGCACATCAAGGCTGGCGAAAACGTCGGTGTAGGCAAGGATTACACACTCTTTGCCCTCATGGACGGCGTCGTCCGCTACGATATCCGCCAGGGGCGCAAGCGGGTGAACGTCCTCCCAGAAGGAGGCGTGCAGGCATGAAACCTGACATTCATCCCAAGTGGTACCCAGAGGCCAAGGTCGTCTGTGCCTGCGGCAATACCTGGACAACCGGCGCGACGCAGCCCGAGATTCGGACTGACGTCTGCTCCAACTGCCACCCCTTCTTCACCGGTGAGCAGCGCATCGTCGATACCGAGGGCCAGGTCGATCGCTTCCTGCGACGGCTGCAAGCCCGCGAGGAAGTCCTGCGTGAGGCTGAACGCCGCAAGGCGGCCCGCACCTCGCCGGATATTCTCATCTCGGATCTGGAGCTCAAGACCCGTGTCGAGAATTTGCTCGATGAAGCCGGTATCGTCACAGTGGGCGACGCTCTCGAACGGTTAGAAGAGGGCGATGAAAGCCTCACTGACATTCGAGGTTTCGGGCTCAAGGCCCTCGCCGATCTCAAGAAGACACTCCGATCACGGGGCTTCGTGCTTCCCGGTGACGAACCCGAGGAAGAGGAAGTATCCGAAGCGGAAGAGGCTGCATAGCCATAACATTTCAGGGCCGGGCTCATGAGTCCGGCCCTATTTGTCTTTTCCACCTCAACCTCATCCCCTGAATCATTGGCTCCTTTCCCAAAGGAGGGTAGATCTTGTACGGAAAACCCAGCGGCGGTTGGATCGAGGTCGTCTGCGGCAGTATGTTCAGTGGCAAGACTGAAGAGCTTATTCGACGGCTGCGCCGCGCTCAAATCGCGCGCCAGCACGTACAGGTCTTCAAACCCGCTATCGACCGGCGTTATAACAACCGCGCTATTGCTTCTCACAACGGCCTTCAGGAGAAGGCCATCCCCGTCGAAGATAGCGCTTCCCTGCTAGCGCACCTGGACCCCGAGGCTGACGTCATCGCCATCGACGAGATACAGTTTTTTGACGAGGAGATCGTGTCTCTTTGCATCCAGTTGGCCAATGAAGGAAAGCGCGTCATCTGTGCCGGACTGGATATGGATTTCCGGGGAGAGCCTTTCGGCCCCATGCCCGCTCTCCTGGCCGTCGCGGAACAGGTCCACAAGCTGCAAGCCATCTGCGTTGTCTGTGGCGGGCCTGCCAGCCGCTCGCAGCGTCTCATCGACGGTGAACCGGCCTTCTACGAGGATCCTGTGGTTCTGGTCGGCGCCAGTGAGGTCTACGAAGCCCGTTGCCGGGGATGCCACATCGTACCCCACCGGCAGGGTTCCCCACCATCGGAGGAATAATGAAAGAGTCACTCCCCGATTCAATCGAGCGCGTTCTTCTGGACGAAGAGACCATCACCCGGCGTGTGCAGGAGCTGGCTGACCAGATCAGTAGCGACTACGCCGGCGTGCGCAGCGAGGATCTCTTCCTCGTCGGCGTGCTGAAGGGTTGCTTCATCTTCATGGCCGACCTGGCGCGACGGCTCACCGTCCCCCATCGCGTCGATTTCATCGCGCTCTCTACCTACCAGGATTCGGCCGAGATCACGGGACAGGTACGGTTGATCATGGACACCCGCGCAGATATGGGTGGGCGCCACGTCCTCGTGGTGGAGGATATTGTCGACACAGGACACACCTTGTCCTATCTCCAGCGCATCTTCAAGGCACGCAGTCCCGCCTCCCTGCGCACCTGCGTGCTTCTGAACAAGCCCGAGCGCCGCGAGGTAGACGTACCCATCGACTACGTGGGCTTTGACATTCCCGACGCCTGGGTGGTCGGCTACGGTCTGGATTTTGCCGACCGCTTTCGCACCTTGCCCTACATCGCCATACTCAAGGCCCGCATCTATCAGAAGTAGCCATAAACCTATCGAAGAGAGAGCCAGAAATTGGATCTTCGATAGTTCGCCCCCTCCGTCCAGTGATTTGGATTTTGAAGAGATCTACGTATAGTA
>JBNGDR010000163.1:0-5480 GCA_049975685.1 Anaerolineae bacterium | reverse complement strand
TTTCAGATATCGATCTGGGTGACCTCCGCGCGCGCCTCACGATAGCGCCCGTGATCTCCAAAACTGCGCAGGAAACCCACAAGATCGAATTTGGGGCCCACTTGTAGGGAGGCGACAAAATTCTCCTCATCCTGCATGTAGGAGCCACCCAGCAGCGCTCGTTTCTTCAACGCTTTCCTGGAAAGGTCAAAGTGATAGCATCGGCCCTCGCGGAGCACGTTGACCGGCACATAGTTCTCCCGCAAGAAGTCCCGCAGGCGGCGCCCGGCGTTGGGGAAGCGATCCAAGGACAATGTAAGCGTCATCTGGAGCTGGCGGAAGATACCGGGCTCGAAGTTGGGCAGGAACTCGAGGAAACCGCCTTCCTGCGCCGAGGTTGCCTCAGGAGCGGTGAGTTCCCAGATCACATCGTCGGTGTCCCATGCCTCCAGGGCGAAGACGGTCTCGCCATAGAGGCCAGCGAGACGATCCGCGTTCTCCCCCACGGTGAAGAGGGCCTCCTCCACCGACAACAGATTATCAAGCAACTCGGGATAATCGTTAAGCAGACGGCGCATAGCCCAGGCGTTCAACCACTCCGGGTGGACGTTCGCTGCGACGGGGGGGACTCGCACCCGGGCATAAATGGGCACATGCCGCCATTTGGTTTGCATCAACGCGGGAAGGCGCCGCCAGTAGTCGCTGCCCTCGGGCCGCCGCATCTGGTGCTGAATTAGAGCACGGCGCTGCTCCGGCAGGACGCAGGCACCGCAGCCCAGACAGCGCGCGGATCTGCCTGCGCTTCCCAGACAATAACCTGTATCCACCCCTTGCCTGGCTTCCTCGTAACGGCAGAAAAGGAAATCATCTCCGATATGGGTCCCGACGAAGTCCATCGGAAAAGCGTAATCGCGAGGTTTCTCACCCAGGAAGGTCTCATTCCAGTACCCTTCAGCCTCCATCCAAGAGCGCAAAGCCTCCCAATACCCGGCAGGAAGGCCGGTATCGTAGCAATGTCCCTCCTCGGCCAGCGCGATGACAATCTCGTGCAGCCAGTGACCGGCCAGGGCCAGAACTTGTGAGGCGGCGTACTCCTCCCACTCAGTCGCCAGGCGGAACTCGAAGGTGTTGGTCTCGCAGGCAGATTTGACCATGCCAACGATGGGGCGCCACGCCTCCTCATCAAGAAAGAGTCGATCATACCGGAGGGGCGTGAAGGGCATGCGCACCAGCCGCCCGACGCTGAAGACGATGCGGACGCCGGGATTGGCTCGCTGGCGGAGGGCTTTGAGATCCAGAAGAAAGTCGCGAAACTCCTGAATGTCGGCCTGGGTCTCGTGCCCCGTGAGGATATAGAAGAGCTTGAGCTCGCGGATCTTCTCCCGCAGCAACGCCGCCAGTACGCCCATGATAGCCTCGGTGTCAAGGCTCTTGTGAAGAAAGGCGCGGAGGCGCTCGCTGACACCCTCGATGCCCAGGGTAAAGTTGCGTTTATCGGCCGCCACCTCCGCCTCGATAAGACCTGGCGTGTCGTAAAGCAGGTCCACACGCTGGCTCTTGACGCTCACTCTATCGAAGAGGCGGTTCAGGTCTAGCAGGAGCGTGAAGATATCGGCGTGGGTGTTAAAATTGAAGCTGTAGAGCTCCAATTTCTGCGCGCCCTGATCTCGCTTGAGTCGCCGGGCAGCCTCCAGGATATCGGGCAGGGGGACCTCACGGTAGGGTTTACGCTCGTATCCTTCAAAGCAGAAGGAGCAGAAGGCAGGGCAGCCGTAGGTGATCTGCAACCGCGCTGTCGCGGCTTCGCTGCCGTTGAGACGCGGGAAATCGACGAGGAGCTGCTCTCCGGTGGGAGCAGAATAAAGGGCCTGCTCGACCTGCTGTTCAAAGTCGGCATTGGCAACCCAAAGTCCGGTGACGGCCCCTGCAGCGCGTGCCAGCCGGTCACGTTTCTCTTCACCAGCGCATTCGCGGAGAAGCCGAACCAGAGTCTCAACCGCGCCCTCCCCCTCTCCGAAGAAGTGAGCGTCGGCGACACTATCGCCTTCAGGCGTGACGACGGCCTGTGTCGCCAGAGCGTTGGAGCCCCCCAGAATGAAGATGGGCCAGCGCTCGTCCCGGTCACTGGCCATGACGGGAATGCCGGAGTTAAGCAGGAGATAGGGCAAATTGATGAGCTCCAGCGTGTAGGCGTTGGAGATGAGCACCAGGTCGAAATCCTCCGCCGGGCGGAAGGACTGGACACCGAAGAGGAGGGCCACCCCGGCCTCAAGGAGGCGCTCGCGGTCGTGCTCCGGCGGGAAGAAGCCCATGTCCACGTAGGCGTCGGGTTCTGCACGTCGGACCGCCTGATAGAGGAAAAGATGGGGCGTGGAACGGTCGACATCGCGGTAGGGTGAGAGTCTCAGGATGAGCACGCGGAAACCGGCCGCCTCGAACGCCGGATTGTGAAATGTAGGATTGGGCCGCGGCAGGAGGAGATCCGCCTGCTGTAGCAGGGCCCAATTCTCGGTGAGATACTTGTGACAATCAGTCATGGGTAAATTGTACCGGAGAAAGCGCGGAATACGAAACAGAGTTTCACGTTGATTAGCAACGGGGTGTTTCACTCGAGTAAAAATCCAGGGGGTACGCGTTTTAGCTTTGGAGATCAAACCAGCTGCAGCGTTAAAACACCCGTAGTGCGAGGCGCCAAGTGCGCCCCACCTTTGGTTGAAGATGGGCAGAGAACGACTATAATCACCCCCAATACACAACGGGAGGGGAACGTGTCAACAGGAAATATCATCGGTCTCATACTATCGTACGTTTACGCCTTCGGCCTGCTCTTCGCGGTGGAGGCCATCGGCGAGCGGCTGGAGTGGAAGCAAGCAGTGACACGCAAGATCATCCACATCGGCGCCGGGATGTGGCTCTGGGGCATCCTCTACTTCTTCGATCACTGGTACCTGGGCATCATCCCCTTCGCTACCTTCATCGTCCTCAACTACATCTTCTATCGCCAACAGGCCTTCGACGCCATGGACACCGAGGAGTCAACGCCCGGCACCGTCTACTTCGCCATCTCCATCACACTACTCTTCGGCCTGCTCTGGCGCACCGATGGCTCCGTCGACCAGGTGCCCATCGCTGCTGCGGCCATCATGGCCATGACCTGGGGGGATGCGTTAGCGAGTCTGGTGGGCCTGCGTTGGGGGAAACACACCTACACCGTCTTCAACCACACCCGCACCTGGGAAGGGACCCTGTCGATGCTCCTCTTCTCCTTCCCCGCCATCTTTCTGACGCTCTGGCTGCTCTCGGGCTCGGCGTTGAGCCCCAACAGCGTACCGCTGGAAGCGACGACGGCCCTCTGGATGAGTCTGGCAGGCACTGCCGTAGCGACCGTCGCCGAGGGTATCTCCCCGGCGGGGACGGACAATCTGACCGTACCACTGCTCACAGGGCTCGTCCTCTACCTACTGTCGGCCGTATGACCCTGATCGAACAACTCCTGCTCGGTCTCCTGCTCAGCGGCGCCATCGCCTACGCCGGTTATCGGGGGAAGGCCCTGGCCCCCTCCGGCGCTCTCGGAGCCATGATCGTGGGCACCCTTATCTTCGGCTTCGGCGGCTGGATCTGGGGGATGGTGCTCATCGCTTTCTTCATCCTCTCCAGCGCCCTCTCCTTCTACAAGAAGCGCACCAAGGCGGCCCTCGCCGAGAAATTCGCCAAAGGATCGCGCCGCGATCTGGGACAGGCGCTCGCCAATGGCGGAATGGGCGCTCTCATCGCCCTCTTCTACCCCGTTATCGGCGATCCTCTACTCTTCGCAGCCTTCGTCGGCGCAATGGCGACAGTCAACGCCGACACCTGGGCCACCGAGCTGGGCGTCCTGAGCCGCCTACCACCCCGTCTCATCACCAACGGCCGGCACGTAGAACCGGGGACCTCGGGTGGTATCTCGGGGTTGGGCACACTGGCGACCCTGATGGGGGGCTTGGGCATCGGCGCGGCGTCCGCGCTTTTCCTACGCCTCGACGGACTTTTCGGCGGTCAGGGCTTCGCCCATATCGAAACAGAGATGATACGAGGGACGCTGAAACTGCTTCTCGTCGCGGGATTGGGCGGCCTGGCCGGCGCCTTCTTCGATAGCCTGCTGGGCGCCACCGCCCAGGCCATCTACTACTCTGCCGGTCGCGATAAGGAGACGGAACGAGAGATAGATCCCGACGGCACTCCCAACCAGCTCCTCCGGGGTTGGGCCTGGCTCAACAACGACTGGGTCAACTTTATCAGCTCCGGCGTGGGCGCGGCCGTCGCCGCGCTCCTGTGGCACCTGGCGATGGGATAGGAAACCCCGGAAAAAAGGAGACAAAAATCGGATTTCTCAGAACCAAGATGCGAGTAGCAGGCAATCACGCCAGAAATCCGATTTTTCAGTTCAGTGACCGCCCCTACTGTCGAGCGACGATGGGCAGGTAGAGACG
This sequence comes from Anaerolineae bacterium, assembly GCA_049975685.1. Lineage (GTDB taxonomy): Bacteria > Chloroflexota > Anaerolineae > B4-G1 > SLSP01 > DAOTVC01. The sequence goes on along the minus strand of JBNGDR010000163.1, from coordinate 1,032 downwards.
GGTCAACTCCGGCACCACCTGCGCCGTCACCGTGACCTGCTGCGGCGAATCAAGTACCTCCGCGCCGCCGGCTCCCTCGGCGTTCACTGTAAGAGTTGCCGTGTACACGCCCACATCGAGGGGGCGTGTATCCACCATAAGCCAGAGCGGCTCTCCCCCATCCCCGGCGGAGGTGAGGAGCGTCGGCGTAAGGGTGTGAGGTGTCACCGAAGCGCTCCAGCTCAGCGCGCCGTATCCCGTGTTGGCAATGTCCAACGAGCGCGCTATCACCTGTCCCTCATCCACGTCCACCAGCAGGCCCACGTCCGTGGGATGCACATCCAGACGGGCGGGCAAAGGCGAAGCCACGCAACCGGACGGATTATCCTCCACCAGCGATTGCCCATTACCATCGGCGAAAGCCACCGCCAGCGCCTCCCGGTCCCGCCCTCCGGCTGTCAGGGAGGCAACGTGGGGCTGTGCCGGGTCGAAGGCCGGCAGCATCTCCTCATCCAGCACCTCGCAGCTCTGCCGATCCCAGAGCACCACCTGCGTCTGCCCGGAGGGCCAAACTCGCGTCGGGTGGATGTTCACCCGTGCCAGACCGCCCTCCATCGCTATGGAGAGTGCGCCCTCCTCCGTCGCCGCCTCCAGCCCACCGATGGCCCCCAGTGGATACCAGAACTCCGTCCACGAGATGGCGCCACCCGGTGCCAGATAAGCCGAGTCCCAGAAGGTAGGCGCCACACCACCGTGCAGTTCCACGTAGCTGGAGCCGTCGTCGGTCCAGAAAGAGGACGGCAAAGGACTCAACCAACCCATCGCGAAGCCTTTGGCACCCCGCGCCACCGCCGAAGGGAAGATCCTCGCCACACCCTCTCCTGCATCATGGTTGTAGAGCCCCATGAAATCAGCAGCCGCCTGCGGATACTCGAAGAAACCCAGCCAATCATCCCAGTTCCCCAGCCGTGACCAGTCCACGCCGTTGTAGAGGGGCCAGGTGATGAGGGCATCATCGGGATCGTCAGGGGTATTGGGCCACGTCCCCGGTAA
>JBNGDR010000162.1:0-5495 GCA_049975685.1 Anaerolineae bacterium | reverse complement strand
GTCGTAGAGCACGCCCTCCGGCGTCGTCAGCACCCAAAGTCGGCCTTCAATGATAATGGGTTTAGTCATATAAACTCTCTTTGTAGTCAAGCACTTCTATGGAAAATTTCTCGGCCTGGGAACACAGTGTCCGAACACGATCCCAGGCTGCGACGATTCGTGGACATACCTTTTCATACTGCCACCTAGATTTCTTGATGGTACCAGTACTCCGACGCAGTAGCTTCCCATACGCTTTCAACGTCAATAGGTAGCCAGGATGGTCCTTCCCATCGTGCATGCACTCATAATCCTTACGGGAACACAACTCATCATCAGGAAATAGCGCTGCGAAGGTCCACGTCTCGGTGTCCTGAGCTGGGATTGCAAAGATCAGAGAAGATAGCGACATGTCGAGGCTCAACCAGTGAAGGATCAGGGCTTCAATCTGAGCCACGGTTGCCGAGACAGGAGGACAAGGTTGCGGCGTGATAGGGAAAGCGCTATCTTGTTGCAGATCTTGTTCGGATGCAATATCCGCGTCGACGTGAATGACCAGTAGATCCAACGCGGGACCGGTAGCGCTGGAAAGAATCGTCTCAAGGGTACTATGTTCACGTTGCCAGGTCTCATTACACCACCGCCGCACGCCTTTCCAACCGGAGCCTGTACGACCCAAAGTCTCTGTCGGTTGAAGTGGAAAGAAGCGATGTTCGCCTGGTAACAGATGAGTTAGCACAGATTCCAGAATTAAGCGATCGGTGGGGCCCTCGACGACGGTTCCGATGTTCATCCACTGCCTCAAAAGATATCGGGCACGCCGCCCAACCGTCCCATCACCCAGAGATTGGAAAGCGACAACCCGTTCTCTGTTGCTTCAATGACCTCATCGGAGACCTGCACACGATACACCTTGGTCGCGCCGAAGGTGTTGCGCTCCACGGCGAAGAGACGAATGCGATCGTCACGCAAGTCGAGGCCGTCCAGCACCAGCGGGTTATGGGTGGTAATCAGCGCCTGGCGTTGCGTTTCGAGCAGTTGCTGACTGAAAACACGCATCGTCGCCCTCGCCAGCCTGGGATGCATCGCCTGGTCGAAGAAATTGTCGATGGCGAAGAACTGCGGCGATTGCGGATGCATCGCAATAACCAGCGCGAAGAGTACGTAAAGGGCACCCTCACTGGCGTCGTAAGCAGAGACGTGGTGATTATCTTGGCGCATCCAACGATCAGTGAACCGGATAATACTGCGCGTCGTCGGCACGCTGGGCGAAATAAGATCTTTGGAAGGCGGGACAACGGCAATTTCGTCAACCCAATCCAGGAGTTCGAGCAGATCTTCCAAAACCATGGTGCCGAACGTAGCGTTTTCGGAGTCCAATAGTTCGTCCACAGCTTCGGCTAAACGCCCTCCGGCAAGGCCAATGGGCAAACGTTGGGTAATATCGGGCTGCGTTCCGCGCAGGACAGGCGTATTAGGAAAGTAGATAACGTAGCTTCTCAATCGCTCGAAATGTCTTTTGATCTGTTCCTCTTCCCCTGTGCCTTCCCGATATGCAAGTGTACTTCTGGATGCTGTTAGAGCACCATCCCTAATCTTGTCACCCAGGAATTGCGTTTCATATCGATGTAATCCCGTCCTTGACTTGAGATCGGCAAAGAGCGTGATGGATTCTGGTGTATCTTTGTGGGGAAAAGAAGAGAGGAAGAGGTTAGCGATCCCGGGCCTGACACCACGCTGTAATAGCTCCTGGTCATAAAAATCTTCTGACTCCTGGGGCCGTTCCGGCTGGGGTGAATCCTGATTGTAAGACGCCCGGTTTTCGCGTATAAACGTTTCTATGCCATTGCTAAACCTACTCGCCGATGCAGCTAGCAATCCTACTGCTTCCAACAGATTGCTCTTGCCACTACCATTGGCGCCCACAAGGACATTGACCTGTCCTAATGGAACCTCAACGTCATACAACGATTTGAACCCGTGAATCCCGAGTCTTGTCAGCATCGGATCACCTCCTGTCTCACCCATTATACCTGAGGAACGGTGATTTCTCCCTTGAGCGCGCACCAGGCCGCGGTGACCGGGCTCGCCAGGTAGGTCTCGCCGGGGCCTTGCTTGCCGGGGTAGTTACGATTGCTGGTACTGATATTGACCTGTCCTTCGCCCGTCATTCCCAGGTGGCCCGAAGCACAACCGCCGCAGCCTGGGTTACTGATGATGAAGCCGGCGTCGAAGAGCGTCTCCAGCACACCTGAACGCAGCATCTGCTCGTAGACCGTCCGCGTCGCCGGGACGACCGTCGCCATGACGTGAGGCGCGATGCGCTTCCCGCGCACAATGTCAGCGACGGCGGCAAAGTCCTCGAAGCGTCCGTTGGTACAAGAGCCGAGGAAGATGCTGTCGACGCGCTCACCGGCGACCTCCCGCACAGGTTTGACGTTCGCAGGACTGGGTGGACAGGCGATGAGAGGTTCCAGATTAGTGATGTTCACGACGACGGTTTCAACGTAATCAGCGTCGGGATCGGCATGCAGATTGTGTAGTGCGTCAAACGGAGGCGTAAAACCGATGATGCCACCCATCTCCGTGACCTGACTCGCCAGCGTGATGCGCCCCGCCAGATCCAGCGCCTCGATGGCCGGGCCGACGAATTCAACGGCACGGCCCAATGCGCCGTTGGAGCCCAGTTCGCGGAGAACCGCCAGCGTCAGGTCGCGAGCCGTGCACGGCGGGTGCAATTCGCCTTCGATCACCACCAGCATGGTGGGCGGTACCTCGAACCACGTTCGGCCCGTTTTGAAGGCGAAGGTGATATCCTGATCGCCCATCCCCTGTCCAAAGGCCCCCACGGCACCCAGGATATTGAGGTGGCTGTCGGTACCCACGAAGGTCACGCCGGGGTAAACCAGACCCTCCTCAATGGCAACGTGGGAGCCGATCCCCGCATTGACGTCATAAACCTTGATCCCCTGTTCGCGGGCAAAAGCCCGGCAGATTTGCTGGTTCCTGGCGTAAGGGATGTTACTAGGGGGCACAACGAGGTCGAAGGTGAAAAAGGTCTTATCCGGATCTGCCACGGGCGCGTCACCGTAGTGCTCGCGGTAGTTCTTGACGACGTTGGCGCCGGCGAAATCCCGTGCCGTGCGCACATCGAGATCCAACCAGATAATGCTGCCGGGTTCCACAGTCGCGCTATCTGTATGGGTCGCAAATATCTTCTGAATAATCGTTTTTCCAGACATTTCAGTTCCAATTCACCTACCGTAAACCCGATGAAAAATCACGCCAACCGCGCGGCGAGTTGCTCTCGCTGTACCAGGCCCTTCACAGCCTCGAAACTGATGAAGTCGGCGTGATGAACAATGGTAGATTCGGTCGTGCGCTTGACCTTCGCCCCTTCTCCGGCGTGCGAGGCGATGATATGCTGCACCTCAGCGGGAAGGCCGCAGCGGGCCGCCAGTTCCATGCCGGTGAAGGGGTGACGTAACAACTTGCCCTCACGCGTCTGGATGAAAGTCCCATCGGCGCGGCGCTCGTACTCCAGCAACTTGCCCACGTCTCGCAGAATACCACCGGAGATGAGCACATCCATATCCACCGGCAGGCGCTCACCGTACAGTGCGATCATAACTTTAGCCGACTCAATCGCCATTTGGGCCACGGCCCGCGTGTGCTCGATGAAATTCATCGGACAGGGATCGATGAGCAGCGTGAAAGGCATGGACTCCAGATCCTCCAGCGTCCAGCCGCCCTCCTCCATCGCCACCTCCCAGGTTTGGAGGGTCCGTTCACGCAGATCGGGATCCTCGATCAGATCAAATTCAGGTATAGCCTTCAGTAATTTCTCTCGCATGGCGCCTCCTTGATATGAGAACGCTTGAACGTTCTAACGTTTTAACGTTCTTTCTTCGGGTCCATTGTAGGCCTGAGCCGTCGGTGAGATGTGCCGCATAGGCCGCTGGCTGACAATCTCGTCGAAGACGTGGGCGGTCAAACCAACGGTGCGGGCGATGGCAAAGAAACCGTTTCCCATCTCGGGGGGAAAGCCCATCTCGCAGAGGATAGCAGCGATGGCTCCGTCAACATTTATCGGCAGGTCCTTACCCAGTCCATCCTTCAACGCCCGGCGGATGGCATGGGCCATCTCAACGTGCTCCCCGGCGACTTCTTCCTCTTCAGCAATGGCGAAGAGTCGCCGGGCGCGGGGATCGTCGCTGTGCACACGGTGTCCGAATCCGGGGATACGTTTTCCCTGATCGCGGTAATGGGCGATGAGAGAGCGGGCGACATCCGACACCTCCCCACGCAACTCGCGCCAGCGATCCACCCCTTCAATCAAAACGTGCATGCAACCCTCAATGGCACCCCCGTGGTGGCGGTTGATGGTCATGACACCGGCTGCAATACCCGCCGTTAGAGGCGCGCCGCCCGACGCCACCGTCCGTGCCGCCAGCGCCGAAGGAGGTGTGCTGCCGTGATCCACACTGGAGACGAGCAGAGCATCCATCACCCGCCCTTCGGACTCCGTGGGGAGCTCCCCCTTGAGCACAAGGTAGACGACGTGAGCAAAGGGCACGCGCCCCATAAGTTCGTCAATACGATAACCGCGCACAGCAATCTTGTTCGGTTCAATCTTGGTAATGGATTGGCTCCACAGTTTTTCTATCATATACCCCCCTGACGTTATAACGTTGCCAAGATTTCTTTCGTCGCCCGGGGCAAATCCATGAAGGCATCGACGACGGTTGCACCAACCTCTCGTAGGCGCTCAACCTTGCCCTCGTGCGTACCCCGCCCACCTTCGACGATGGCGCCAGCGTGGGAGAAACGTGTACCGCTTTTCGCCGCCTTGCCGCCGATGAAGGCTACGAGGGGCTTGGTGAAGGCCCCAGCCTCGATGAGATCCGCAACCCGCTCCTCCTGGCTGGTACCGATCTCACCAAACATAACCACGGCTTTCGTGTCGGGGTCCCGCTCGAACTCCAGCATAACGTCCGGATGGGGCGTACCCACCACAGCGTCCCCCCCCACATGGACCAAGGTCGTCGCACCGATACCCTCCCGTGCAAGATAGTAGGCCATGGACGACGTGATACCCCCACTTCGTGAGGAGATACCAACGGGCCCAGGGAAAAACCACGAGCGGGCCGAAGCTGCCCGTCCGCCCATCATACCCACCACAGCTTTGTCGGGGCTAAGAATTCCTAGCGTGTTCGGCCCGACGAAACGCGCGTCCTTCTCCCTGGCCCGCCGGGCGATGGAGAGAACGTCGTGGATGGGGACACGATCAGGCACAATAACCAGCAACTTAACGCCAGCGTCGATGGCCTCCAGGGCCGCACTGCGTACCAGCGGGGCCGGAATATAGAGCACGCTGATGTCCAACGGCCCGACCTTCTCCCTGGCTTCCTCTACGGTATCAAAAACGGGAACGCCCGCCACATCTTCTCCACCGCGACCAGGGGTCACACCAGCCACAACCTGGGTGCCATAGTTGATCATAAGCCGTGTGCGGG
>JBNGDR010000161.1:0-5574 GCA_049975685.1 Anaerolineae bacterium | reverse complement strand
ATCTACGTCTCAGGTGACGGCGATCATGGGGCAGGGGTGTAGCCGAAGTTATCGAAGCGGGATTCCACAGGTGTGGTATCCCAGGCACCCGTGATAAGCCCTACATCATCGTAGCTGCGGAGGGGGTCGGCGTAGAATTCTGTGAGCTTGGTCTTGGTGTCGCCGTCGACGGTGTAAAGCGTCGCCTTGTTGTCGCGAACCTCAGCGAGGACGGTCACCGTGTGGTTGTAGACGTCGCTGCCAAAGCCGTAGCTCCGGCAATCCCGCCAATCCCAGATGATGGTCCGCTGCCAGTCGGCGAAAAGCCAGCTTCCGGCCTGCTGATCATAACGGAAGACACCGCAGTAACCTCCGTAGTTCCAGTGGAGAACGTACAGCCGCTTGAAATCACTATCCCCTGCGAAGACCAGGCCGGCCGTGCCGTCGTCAGGAGGGATAACCTGGTCCGAGGCCTTGGCGAAATAGTGGTCGACGAAGACATCGTAATCGTCGTAGACGTCATCGATGGGCGCCTGGGCCTGTCCCTGTTGCCGGTTATTGTACCCGTTCTCGTCCAGAAGCACCTTCATACGATAGGTTCCTCCCACGTATTCTAGGCGCATGAAATTCACCAGGGCGTTGGAGTAGGTGGTAACGGGCCAGCCGCTCCAGCTGTCGGAGAAATCGTCGAAGAAGCCAATATCCACCAGCACAGACTTGGTCTCGCTCCAGGGCCCAGCACCGTAGCTGTTGATCGCGCGGACACGATAGTAATAGGTATCGTTCTCTTTATCGGTGAAGTTCCTGGAGGTGGTGCTACCTGAGACCGTGAATTCCTGTAAATCAGCGGTGAAGCTGGCGTTCGTGGCCTCCTGCAGCTCAAAGCTGGTGGGAGCCGGCACGTCTGGATAGGAACCATAGGACCAGATGACGGTGTAGTTACCATCGTTGTCGGAATTATTGACGTCGAAAAGGGTCGGCGCGTAGGGGAGAGGCGGCCAATGCTTCTGAAGAACTGGCAGATATACGAAGGTGGTGGCGTTTCTCACGGTAACTGTGATGGCGTCAATCTCACCGTAATTTCCGCCTGCATCCTGAGCCCGCGCTTCAATAGTAATAGGAACCTCATCAGCCTCGGGCAGGGTCCAATCGTAAGACCATTGCCAGTGACCATCAGGGTGATCGGAGACCGTGGCCATCTGCCAGGTACCGCCATCGATGCGAACCTCCACGGTGGGCAAAGCGGCGGTCGTCTGAGCACCCAGGAGAGCCTCCTCGGGGAAGCCCATCAGCGACGGATTGGTCACCGTCGCCGAGACAACGTTGCTCCAACGGCTATCGCCGTCGACATTGTGAGCCATGAGGCGATAGTAATAGGTCCCCGTGGATTTCCCAAATATACCCTTGGGGGACTCGGCATTGGTATAGTGAATCACATTCTCGTCGAAATAGGGGCTGGTGGATTCCTTCAACGTGTAATCGAGAGCACCGGGCACAGACGCCCACTCAACGTAGTAGGTACCGTTGCCATCGCTGTTGTTGATGGGATCGAGGACAGGATCAGCAGGGAAACCGGGCTCATTGGTGCTATCCCAGGCATAACCGCTGATAGTATAGGGTTCGCCCTCCGATGTGGTGATGAGGGTTCCCTTATCTGGCTCACGGATCTGAACCGTGGGTGGCTCACCTACGGTGAAGGAGACCACCCTATTAAAGGCCATACCGTAGCCATCGCTGATAACGGCCGTATTGGTGATCACATCGCCGGGGCTGACAGTCGTTGTCACCTCCACCTGGAAGCTCAGGGTGACCGTCTCATTAGCAGCCACGTTAACCTCGCAGACCAGATGATGTGGCTCGCGTGTGGGGCAGATGCCTTGCAACTCGGGATCGGTTGCAGCCGAACCGGGGACGTAGGTTAAGCGTGAATCTAACGCATCGTCAACTGTAGCCATAACATCACTGACCGTGCTGGTGTTACGTAGCACCACGGCGTAGGTCGCGGCAGCACCCGCCGGTACCCTGTCAGGATTGACCGTCTTGGTGGTAGAATCAATCGGAGAGGGATCTGCGGCTATCGCCACCCCAGAGGTGCCGGTCACCAGAAGGATCAGCGCCAGGGCAGCCAGCACAGGTACGGTCATCAAAACCATTTTGAGCTTCGAACTGCGAAATCTCTCGTTCATCGTAACTCCTTTTCAAAGATACACCCCTCAAAGGGGCAAACTAACTGGATCCAGAAGCTATACGCACCTGGATATACCACGAATGTCCTATATGCCAAGTTGGAATCACACCAGTTGTAACTCAGAACCCAACCCTTAAGACGTCAATTCCCTCGATTATGTTCCGCACATACCCAATCCATTCTTAAATCGCGTTTTGCTTATATAGTATTTTCTACCACCCGTCCACGCAGTCGACGCCCCTCGACATCAAGCACCTGTACGGGGGTCACACGATTGAATAGCGGAAGCTCGCTCTCGGTAATCACCGCCAGATAATTATCGGTCCAGCCCCGCCATCGCCCGGCAGCATTCCTACGCTCCCACAGCACCGGCAGTACCTCACCAACGAAGCGCTCGCGATACCGTGACGCCAACGATTCTCCCAACTCCCGCATGCGACGGGCGCGATCCTTCCGAACTCGTCTGGGGAGCCGTCCCTTCAGGCGCACAGCCGGGGTACCCGCCCGCTCGGAGTAAGGAAAGACGTGCAGGCGAGCGAAACCCATCTCCTCTACGAAAGCGAGGCTCTCCTCAAAGAAAGCATCGGTCTCCCCGGGAAAACCAACGAGCACGTCGGTAGTCACGGCCATAGCGGGAGAAAAGCTACGCGCGCGCGTCACGAGATCTGCAAACATCTCCGTCGTGATGGGACGCCCCATGCGTCGGAGCAGATGATCCACACCCGCCTGAAGTGGTATGTGAAGCTGACAACAGAGACGAGGATCCTCCCATTGACGCAGAAGTTCCTCCGTTACGTCCCAGGGCTCGATGGAAGAGAGGCGAAGTCGCGGTAGATGGGTGGCATCGAGAAGCAGGGCAACGAGCATCGCCAGGCCCTCCTCCAGCCCCAGATCGCGACCGTAGGAACCCAGGCTCACGCCTGTGAGCACCACCTCCTGCGCACCCTGTGCGACCAGGGCCTGTACCTTGCTCAAAACCTCGTTCAAGGGACGGCTGCGAGCGGGGCCCCGTAGCACGCGGGTGATGCAATAGGTACAGGCGGCGTCACATCCGTCCTGGACGCCCAGAAAGGCGCGGGTGTGCCCCCATCGACCCGGATACCACGGCGCGGGCGATGGTTCCTCGCCCGTGATAATGGCCACCGCACGCTCCTTCTCAACGTTGGGGAGAATCCATTCGATGTTAGGGAGACGAGCAACGGCTCCAGCGTCCGCGGTGGCCCAGCACCCCACCGCCGCGATGCTCGCCTTGGGGTTGCGACGCTGCCACCGCCGGAGGGTATGGCGGCTCTTACGCACAGCCTGAGCTGTGACGGCACAGGTATTGAGGACGAGTAGCTGAGCATCTTCGAGCGAAGAAACAATCTCGTGACCTGCTCCTGCAAATGAGGCCGCGAGTGCCTCCGTCTCGGCTGTATTCAGCCGACACCCCAGACTATCCAAGAAAACCCGCATCAAAAACGAGGTTTCCGCACCGTGAATCCCGAGCGCTGCATATATTTGCGGATACTACGCACCATCCGGGTAGCCATCGACCTATCTGGGGCGGTCACTGACACGATCCCTGTCTCTTCATCTACCGTGATGATAACGAGATCCCCAAACTGTTCACTCACCTCCAGCAGAAGATCCCAGACGGTCGCTGCGTTTGCCGGCTCGAGAAGTGCCGGTATGGCAAGAGCTCGCGCCTCAACCACGTCCAGGGGAAAAACTTCCAGGGGAAAATCCTCGAGATCCTCCTCATCCTCCACCTCGGGTGAGGGGAGGACAGGCATGATAAAGACGAAGAGCAGAAAGGTAATCCCAACCAGGACCAAACCGGCCCCCACGTAAAGGAACCCCTCGAAAAGGGTGCGGAAAAATCGGCGTCCGGTCTCAGTAGGGAAATACCAGAGAAAGATCAATAGGGCCGCGTACAGAACGAGCAGAAAGAGAGTACGCAACCAGGGATAGCGATAGGTTTCTGTTTCCTGTTCCAAACTTACCTCTCAGACAAAACTATTCAAGGTGCCGGCACGATCTGCAAATTATCAAAGGCAACCTGCACGCCCGCCGTATCAAAAGCACCCGCGTACAACCCCACCTGCCCTCTATCCAGGGTGTCATCGGTCACCTGAAGAACCTCCTGACCGTTGACCATGAAGGTAAAGTCACTACCGCGGACCTTCAGCTGCAGAAGGTTGGTCGCAGCTCCCTGTTCAATGGCTTCGGTGGGAGACCAATCAGATCCCAGGATCTTCCAGGTTCCCTCTTCAAAGAGTGCCGCGCGCACATAGCCGTCACCACTGATAGAAAAAGCGTAGAACCTGTCATCCCCTTCCATACGAACCAGGATACCATACTCGTTATCGTTGGGGCCCTCCAATTGCGTCGCTTCCACACTGAGGTCGAAATCCTTGAAAGCCCGCTGCGATTTGGCCCATGCGAGCTGCCCAGGCAGCATAATGTGAATGAATAAGCGCCCCTCTGCAACCTCCACATCGGCGTTCATGTCGGAGCTCAGCTGCCAGCCATCGGCATCTTCAAAGGATTCCTCCCACGGCCCCTGATCAGGAGTGGGTAACGGATCGCAAGCCACGCCACCGAGAAGCAGGAGAAAAATTGCTATCAACGACGTCCACCAGGGCTGCCATCGTCTCCTATCTGAAGGATGAACCATCACTACCTCCTTCACGGCCTGGTCACCTGTAGATCATCAAACCATACCAGTGTCGAATCGCCCCGGGCCACGATCCCCGCCGCCATGCCAATATCGCCGCTTGCAAGGGTGTCATCCATAACCTGGGCCACCTGTTCTCCGTTAACGTAGAGCGCCAGTGTCGTCTCCTCGCAAACGGCGAGAAGCCGATTAGACGTGCCCCCGGTATTTATAAGAGAGGAACGCAACATAGCCGGTCCGGTTAAAGGCAAGAACTGCCCCTCCGCCGTGCGGCGGTAGATCGCGTAATAGCCGTCAGCGCTGATAGCAAAATAGTAGAAACCCTCACCGCTCGCCCGGCATAATAACCCAAAGTGGTTGTCTGTTGTCCCCTCCGAATGAACCACCGCTTCAACGGAGACATCATCGTAACGCCGTCCAGCGGTGGCCCACACGTACCAGTGAGGGGCATCGAGACGGATGAGATACTGACCACTATCGTAACCGCGAACGTAGGTTTCTGTTGAAGCCGCGCCCCAGCCACTGGCAGGATCGGAGAAATCGTCAGTAAAAGACGAGGACTCTCCTGTGCAGCCCACCAGGATGATAAGTCCCAATATTATCCATAAAACCTTTCGTATCCGCATCCACGCCTCCCGGCTTTGCTCATCCAGGATTATACCTCAGAGACAGGTTCAAGCAAAGAGGAAAGAAAATCGAGGTCCGGCCCTCTATTGCCAAATCGTCTTCCTGTGGTAGAATCATAGGT
>JBNGDR010000160.1:0-5577 GCA_049975685.1 Anaerolineae bacterium | reverse complement strand
AGCCCAGCCCATGAGAAAGAGCCAGAAAGCAGCGGCGATCTTGAGGTCGAAGAACTCCCAGGGCCGATCAAACCACATACGGACGTCCGACATGACCTCCGGCCAAGGAATACCAAGGTAACCCGCAGCTTTGATCAGAATAAGAGCCACCACGAGGAATAGGAAGCGGAATTTCTGCCGCTCGGCGCCGCTCGGGATCAGCCGTTGCGTGAACCGATAGAGGTAGTAACCGGAGAGCGAGCCCGCCATCGGCACGAGGATGAAATAGAGACCACCCCAATGAGGCACCAGAATCTGAATGAGATCGACGATGGAGTAGGCCAGACATCCCATCATGAGGGTCAGGACAACGGGGCGGAAGAGCATATCGATCCAAACACTCCGTGCCTCGCTCCCTCCCGTCTCCGGCGGTGGTTGCTCGATGTAATCGTCGGTCTCGGGCATCCGCGAAGATGGCAAAACCCTGCTCACGCCAGCACCTCCAGATCCTCTTCCTCCCAGACGCGATGGACAGAGATACCCAGCAGCTCGGCCCGCCCCTGTAGTTCAGCCGAAAGAAGCGCGGCCTGCACCAGGATAAGAGCGACGGAAAAGCCGCTGCGCCGTAACTGCAGCAGCGTATTGAAGATCTCGGGCTCCTCACACCCGGTGATGGCGACGACGGTCGCCCCCCACGGTAGATCCACGCTCTCCGCCTGGAGGAGGTCGACGAAACTCTCGCCGCCGTTCCGCAACATCTGCGCGCGAGCCAGCACCTCCAGAATGTTCATGAGGTGAGCCTTCTCCTTGCGCAGCGGCAGGGAGAAGTGAACGTCTTCCTCGGCGATCTGATCCCAGGCCATCGTCGCCATACCCACCGGCAGCCCCTCACGGGTGATGATGTGATTGGCCAGGGAAGCGGCAGTGACAATAGCCAGCTCCGTGGCCACACGACGACGCCGAAACTCGTAGGACGCGGGATCGAGATCCAGACAGATAAAAGTATCACGAGCGATAGCAGGTTCGTATTGTTTCACCAGGAGGCGCCCGGCGCTCGCCGTCGCCGTCCAATGAATGCGGCGCGGCGAATCACCTACCTCGTAGTCGCGCACTCCCATGATCCGGCTGGGATCTTCAAAGAGCGGCGAATGAGCACGCAGCACCACCAACGGCGAACGGGTAGGCAAACCGAGCTGCCCCAGCGCCACCACCTTGGGATAGACGATGAGGTACTCGGCATCAATCTGCTGTCGGACGGTCTCGTGAATACCAAGCAGGTCCCCCGTATCGAGTTGTAGAGGACCAAGGGGATAGTAGCCACGACGGCGGCAGGTGAGATGGTAATGCAACTCGCGCTCCTCATACCCCCTCAGCCCGATAACCTCACGATGCATGGGAGGAGCGATCAGGTCTACAGGCAGAGATTCCCACACTCTGATCCAGGGAATGGGCAACCATCCACGGTTGGAGACAGTCAGAGTGATGGATACCTCGTCGCCGAGAAAGGCGCGCTCGATGAAACGCCGGGACGCTTCCAGGTTACTTGCCGACCGCCGCATCCAGAGGCGTGATATGAGGTAGATGGCGAAGAGCAAATAGAGGATGGTGAAAAAGAAGTCGACACGCAGGAAGGCGGCGATGAAAAACAGGACGATGAGGAAGCCGATCAGATTCGGCATAGCACACCGGGAGCGTTCACCAACCCGAATTCAACGCCCACACCCGTCACGATACGGCGCCCTACCCCTCAACGCCCTTTCTCACCGGGCTGCAGATCGAGATCGAGCTCCACCTGCTCCAGAATCTCGGTGATAATGGCAAGGGCGGTACGTCCCCGCAGCTGGCTTTCAGGTTTGACGATGAGTCGATGGGCCAGTGTAAGCGGCGCCAGAACCTTTAGATCGTCGGGGATAACGTAGTCGCGGCCCCTCAGGGCAGCCAAAGCCTGTGAGGTCTTGTAAAGCGCCAGAGATCCCCGGGGGCTGGCGCCCAACGCTACATCCGTGTGGGAGCGCGTCGCCGAGACGATACCCAGGATGTAACGCTCCAACGTCTCATCGACGTGCACGTCGGTGACACTGTCGCGTAGATCCAGCAGAGCCTCGCCCTCCACCACCTGTTCCACCGTCTCGATGGGGTGTTGCTTGCGCAATCGGCGTAACATGGTGATCTCATCATCTTCCTCCGGATATCCCAGTGAGAGCTGCATGAGAAAGCGATCCAGCTGGGCCTCCGGCAAAGGAAAGGTCCCCTCATACTCGATGGGGTTCTGTGTGGCAAGTACGATGAAGGGAGCCGGCAGGGGACGGGTAACGCCATCGCTCGTCACCTGGCGCTCCTGCATCGCCTCCAGAAGCGCCGCCTGGGTGCGGGGTGTCGCGCGGTTGATCTCGTCGGCCAGGAGGATATTCACGAAGACCGGTCCGTATCGAAACTCAAAGGTGTTCGTCTGCTGGTTGAAGACGTTCACACCGGTGATGTCGTTGGGCAGCAGATCAGGCGTGCACTGTATACGTTTGAATTCCAACCCCATGCTTGCCGCCGCCGCGCGGGCCAGCATCGTCTTCCCGGTGCCGGGGACATCCTCAAGGAGCACGTGGCCCTGGCAGAGCAGCGCGACCATCAACAGCTCGATGCGATCGTGCTTGCCGACAATAACGGTCTCGATGTTCTCCGTCACACGATGGACAAATTGGGTTACAGACGTTTCATTCATGGGACCCGGCCTCCAGAGATACAGTGAGCGGTAAGTGGTGAGCAGCGATTAGTGAATAGAAATCCGAGTTCAGATAGGAATACTGAGTTTCCTAACTGACCCAGTGACTGCCACCAGATATGATCAATTCCTTTCCCATTGTACTACATCTCCGGGCTGAAAGGAAATGACACCACCTACCACAAGGTCTTATCCTTCTCGCTACGAATGTAGCGAGAATGGTCGCAGCCTGGCCCTACCACCAGCCGTCACAGCGGGGATCCATAAAGGTACAGGTGTCGCGGATGACGACGCCGAGCTCCCCATCAATCGCCCGTCCGAAGGGTTGATCGCCGTAGAGAGCCGGAAGGTGAGTCCGCCCGGCCTCATCCATCGCCTCGTAGAGCTCCAGGAGTGAGGGTTCGACACAGATATTCTCGATATGGAACATGTACCCATAGGAAGGGCTGTCCTCGCGCGTGTATTTGAGGGTGATACGATCCTGGGCAGCGTAGAGCACCAGCACCTGGAACCCTCGGGGATCGATGCGGTAGCCACTTGAGGGCACCTTGATGATCTCCTGGGGCTCCACCTCGAAACCGGCCATCGTCACAGGCGGGTCGGTGTCCGGCGGGGGTGCAGAAACCCAGTTCTCCGAATCCCAACCCCGGACGCGGTAGACGTTGAGGAAGGTAGCAAGACGTCCGTCACCGAAGAAACCGGGGATCCGGGGCGCCAGAGGATCGGGATCGGGACACGGAATGAGACCCATATACGCCTCGGTGGGCTCGTATCCGCGCAAACCCATGTTGTAGTCGGGCTGGTTCTCGGCGTCGGGATTGTTAGCCTCCAGTACGATGATAGCCTCATAGGTCACGCCCTCGATAGGTTGGCAGACCAGAGGCTCCTCCCGGGAGCGCAGGACGGAAGGTAAATGGATAAAGTGAGGCATGAACTCGTCGGCGCCGATATCGGAGGCCGCACCATAAGGACGAGCCTGCCCATCGATGTCGTGAGCGACCGTCGTCGTCACCGCTCGATCCAGGGCCATGCTTGCCTCACCGATGTGGTAATCGCCGCCATCGGCGTCCATGAAATCGGGAGTACCGGTATAGCCGGGGGTGGTCGTGATGATAGCGCCTCCCCCACCCCAATCCAGGTTGTTGGCCCAGGGTCCGTGCCCCACAAACGCCGTCGCCACCGTGGCCGTGGCCCCATGGGTCACCGAGAGTCCCACGGTATGGCTCACCAGGAGGGTATTGGTAAGAGCCAGCGTGCTGCCCGATCCCACGTGGACACCCACGCCGTCATCACCAACCTGCGAGCCGTTGCGCGCCAGGGTAACGTGCACCAGGCGGGGCGTCGCGTCAAGGACGTGCAGTCCACTACCGTGTACCTCCGCACCGTTCTGCGCGATGATGGTGTTAAGCACGGTCGCATCGCTGTCCCACACAAAGAGCCCGCCACCCTCGGCGGCGCGATTATCTAAGAAGACGTTCCCATCAAGAAGGGTCGATCCCCGGTATAACATCAACCCCCCGCCCTGCGACGAGGCTGTGTTCGAGAGCACCTCATTGCCGGTGAGAGTAGCCGTCATGGCTTCGTGCAGGTAGAGCCCTCCCCCCTTGATGGCCCGATTATTGAAGAAGACGTTCCCATCGAGAAGGCTGGTGCCCTGGTACAACATCAACCCGCCTCCAAGAGAAGAGGCCGTGTTCGAGAACACCTGATTGTCCGTGAGGGTGGCCTCCCCGGTCTCGTGCAGGTAGAGTCCACCCCCCTCGGCAGCCCGATTATCGAGGAAGACATTTGCGTTGAGCAGTGTCTGCCCCTGGTACAAGCTCAGCCCGCCGCCCCGGGAATAGGCCGTGTTCGAGATAATCTGGTTGCCCTTGAGGGTAGCGATCTCAGCCTCATGCAAGTAGAGCCCGCCGCCCTCGGCGGCCCAATTACCAGAAAAGGTATTTGCGTTGAGAAGCATCCGCCCCTGGTACAGCCCCAGCCCACCGCCCCGAGAATAGGCCGTGTTCGAAAGCACCTGGTTTCTCGTGAGGGTAGCTGCCTGGGTCTCGTACAGGTAAAGTCCGCTACCCTCGCTGGCCCAATTGTCGAGGAAGATGTTGCCATCGATAAGGCCCGAGCCCTGGTATAACAACAACCCACCACCCTGGGAAGAGGCCGTGTTTGAGAATACCTGATTGCCCGTCAGGGTAGCTGCCCCCGTCTCATAGAGGTAAAGGCCCCCACCATCTGTAGCACCGTTGGCGAAGACGTGACTCTCCTCCAAGCCCACCTTACCCCTGTGAAAGAAAGCCCCGCCCCCCAATCCAGCCACATTATCGAAGAGATCTACATCCTGCAACGACAGCGTGCCCGAGAAAACGTAGACGCCGCCGCCGGCATCCTCGACCATCTTTACACCGTATCCACTCAGACCATCCGCATCGCCGCCGATCAATTGCAGCCCTTGCAGGGTCACGCTGATCCCATCCCCCACAAAGACGACGCGACCGGTGCCCTGGGCATCCAGGGTGGTCGTGTAGAGTTCCGGGTTCCACGTTTCGAAATCCAGAGAGTAGCCACCCCGCACCGTGACGGTCTTTGAGAGATAGAGGCTCTGGGTGATCAGGTGAGGACCAGGATACCCCACCGGTGCCGGGCGTCCTTGCGTGCCGATATAGACGCCTATGGCTACGCGAATCTCGTCGCCCGGCGAAGCCAGATCCACCGCGTGTTGCAGGGTTCGACAGGGCACAACCTGGGAACAGGAGGTTCCATCGACGCCCTCTGGAGAGACGTAGAGCCCAGCGCTCTCTTCGGCGCTCACCTTGAAGGAGCCCGTTGTCAATAGAACCAGGATCAACCCAAGGAATAGGGCCAAGAACAACCCAAGATAGTTTCGA
>JBNGDR010000159.1:0-5643 GCA_049975685.1 Anaerolineae bacterium | reverse complement strand
TCCAGAATACAGGTCAACGTGTCCACCTGGTACTTGGCCGCAGACATGGCGGCCTCCCAGATCTGGCCCTCGTCGGCTTCCCCGTCGCCAATCATCACGCAGACACGATAGTTGAGGTCGTCGACGCGGCCGGCCAGCGCGTGTCCCAGGCCGATGGACAAACCCTGGCCCAGGGAGCCGGTGGAGGCTTCAACCCCCGGCAAGACCCGCATGTTGGGATGGCCTTCCAGCGGACTGCCGATCTCTCTCAAAGACATCAGCATGTCGGCACTGAAGAGGCCCGCCTCAGCAAGAACGGCGTAAAGCGCCGGTGCCCCGTGTCCCTTGCTCAGGATAAAGCGGTCCCGCTCGGGCCATTCGGGCTCATCGGGCCGATAGCGGAGATACCCCCCAAAGTAAAGCACGGTCATGATGTCAATAGCCGAGAGCGAGCTCGAGGGATGTCCCGAACCGGCCTTGGTAGTCATCTCAATAATCTGACGGCTGAGCCGCCAGGCCGTCTCCTGTAAAGCTTCCATGGAACGGCTGTAAGGTAGCCGTGGTCTTTCCGCATTCATAGAAATGTGATCTCCTTTCGTCAGCGCGCCTCAAAGCGCACGGCGTCGAAGGCCACGAGGCGCGATTCATAGGCTTCAAAGGTCACGTCCGCCAGCGAGACGTACTCCGTCCCGTCACCCAGGAACTCGTAGGTCCCCAGGGAGACCCACTCGGCGCCGTTAACGGACTGATCCACGACGCGCAGTGCATACTCACCGCTGTGACGCACCCAGTAACGGGCCTGGGAAGTTGTGGAGAAGTTGAAGGGAATGTAGACGAAAACCTCGTAGGTACCCGCCGCCAGATCGGGAATCCAGCGCGCCCAGTTGTAGTTGGAGCGGATGACGTCGTTATTGCGCGTCCAGAGTAGATCGTCGTTGATGCCTTCAGGCTCTACACTCCAATCAGCCTCGGTGCCGCCCCTCAAGAAGCCCGTGTCACCATTATCCACGGTGACCTGGGTTGGAGGTCGATCGGGCGGTCCTGTCACCTCCGACCACGAAAGGCTGAGCTGCGCCCTATCGGTCCGCTCGTAGTACTGAACTTCGATGGGTGTAGGACCGCCGGGCAGATAGATTGAGGCGTTATAGGTTGTGGCAGCCTGATCGCGCCAGGCGTCAATAAGAAGGACATCATTGACCCAGAGACGAACGCCATCGTCTGACGTCACACTGAAACGGTAGGTCCCCTCCGTGAAGTTCCTGGTCTGTGTCCAGATCGCCGAGAAGGTGTCGTCACCGACGATCCCGGGCGCCGGCGAGCCGGTGCCCCAGTTATCGCCGACATCGGTCTCGTTACGGACCAGGGCCGGCGGGCCGCTGAGCGTCAGGTTGTTAAAGTACTCGGCGTGCCACCCACGCTGTGCCTGCCCCGATTTGAACCAGTCCAGGGCTACCTCGGCGAATCCGGTGTTCTCGTAGTAGTCCAACTGCACCATATGATGACCCGTCTCCAGGTACTTGTCGACGGTGAAGGTCTGAACGGCGTGATCGTACCATTCGTCGACGAGAAGCTCCCCGTCAATCCAGAGACGAACACCGTCGTCACTACTGACGCGGAACCGATAGGATCCGGCGGTCAGGTAGAGGTAACGCCTCCATCGGGCCGAGAAGCGATCGGTCGGAACCTCTAGAGCAGGCGATCCCGTGCCCCAGTCGTGGTCAATGGCACGCTCCTGGCGGGTGAGAACGGGCACCCCCGTCAACGTCACATTATCGTAGTATTCTGCGGTCCAGGTGGGATCGGAGCTCTGAGGATTGATCGGCCCCTGAGCGAGTGCCACACCCGGCACCAGCAACATCACCAAGGTTGCCAACAGTATAAACTTTCGCATGTTATTGCCCTCTTTTCCATTGCAACGAGTCAACGAATCGACAAATCAACGAGAGGGGAGATGAAGGCAGTTCAAGATCCATGCTCACCTCCATATAATACGCAATACGAAATACTCTCCTCACATCGAAACGCTCACGTACTCCACAGCGTGGTCAATGCGTCTCCGATTATCAAACAGGTAAGCGTGGAGGATGTAAAGCCCTTGTTCCTCCGCCGTGAAGGTGAACTCGTGACGCTCATCTTCACCCGCCGCCAGCACCTCGGTGCCCTCCTTGGCGATGGACAGAAGCGTGCCCTCCGGGGTCTCAACCCAGAACTCCACAACGAGATTACGTGTGGTCCCCAGGCTTCTCACGACGATCTCGCAGGTGATCTCTTCGCCCAACAAGACGTAGGGCTCGGTCAGCGCGAAGAAGTTGGCGATCTCCGCCACCACATGTCCCGCGTCAAGGGTGATGGGCAAGGACTCCCAGTGGAAGGGCTCTTCCTCTTTCCAACCATCCAGGGTCACGTAAACCGAAGCCCGAGCGTTAGCCGTCACCTGAAAGGGCAAGATCGTCTCCTCTCCGGAACGCAGTACGTCGAGGTAGCTTCCTGTGCCATGTACGTCGATGGCATAGGTGTCGAGAGAGTTGAGCTGTACCTCCAGACTCTTCATATCCTCCTCTCCCACATTCTCCAAGTAGAGCCGGACCCAGCGCGTGCCAGGATCCAAACTCCGGGGGGTGATATCGTATTGAATAGTTCCTTTGGTTGGCATTTCACATCTCCTCTGGGGGTTCTATGGTGAGACCACTGTTGACCTCTTTGACCTCCCAGGTCAGCGTGGTGGTACGCATCTGCCCCTCCACCTGAGCCTGATATTCCAGATCGAGGCGCATGGCAAAGGCGGGTAGATCGGGATCATCGGTCACCCAGACGTCGCCCATCACCTCTTGGACCTCCGCAGCGTCCGTGGCCTGTGCCACGTCCTCGGGATTGGCCGCAAAGCGATAGTGACGGGTGGGGACACCGTTGATCTCCTCCCGGCCCACAAATTCGTAGTCACCCTCCTCCTCGGCGGCGATGTCGGAGACATCCTCGGGTGCGATGAAGGTCATGCCTCCCAGAAAGCTCTCTATCCCTCCGCCAGGAAGCTGCTGCCAGACGCCATTGGCCCTGATCCACGTCTGATCTTCAATAGAGATGATCTCGAAAGTCTCGCCTTGTGTAGTCAGGGAGATCTGCCTGGCCTGGGGTTCACGCGTCTCCGCGATCTCCATGGTCATCTCCTGGGCCATCTCCCCTTCCACGCTCCAGACGATCTCCGCACGGTAGCTGTCAAGGCCAGATAACGCGTCTGCCTCAATGGCAGGCGCGGGAGCCTCTTCAGCAGGTGTGGGCGAGGGCTCCATAGCCTCCTCAGTGGGTGTCTCCGTGGGCTCGTCCTCCATGGCCTCCTCAGTGGGTGTGCCCGTGGCATCGGGTTCCGAGGTCGCCGCCGGTTCATCCGCCGGGGTGGCCTCCATGGTCTCCGTCGCCGAGCAGGAGAGGGTGAACAACAACATCAAGGTGAATACTATCGCGGTCAAAATACGCCAGCGTCTCACGCAAACCTCCCAACACTATAGATACAGAATACGTATATGTATGTGTGACTAAAACAGGCAATCCTCACGCTTCACGTTTTACTTCTCAGCCCTCCTGCACGTAGACCCGATCGGTCTTGTGACCCAGGCGTTTCACGCCCTCGTAGAGATAGACGTGGACGACGTGCAGCCCCGGTTCCTTGGGCATGATCTTGGTGGAGAAACGCGCCTGCTCTCCGGCCGCCAGGGAGGGGATCTCCAACGTCTTCACCCCCTGGAACTCGGCCGACGGGGTTTCCACCCAGAACTCTAAGACCAGATCATCACTCGCCTTCAAACTCTGTATCGCCGCTTCACAGCGGATCTGCTCTCCAAGCGCGGGATAAGGCTCGGTCAAGGCGAAGAGCGTGACCAGCTCCGCTACCTCCTCACCCACAGTGACGGAGATGCCGGGCGACTCCCAATGGAAGGGACGATCGTTCTCCCAGCCGTCAAGGGAGAGGTAGACGCTCCCCGAAGCATTCGCCGAGACCTGGAAGGGGAGAATTTGCTCCTCACCGGGGCCGAGGACGGGTACGTAACTCCCCGTACCGTAAACGCTCAGGGCGTAGGCATCCAGCGAGTTCAACTGAACGTCGAGGCTCACCAGCTCCGTCTCGCCCACGTTGCGCAGGCGCACCGTCAGCCAGCGACGGCCCGGCTCCAACGTCGTGGGACTCAGTTCGTATTCAATGGGATACTTCGTAATCATAGTCGGCTCCTTTCGGCTCCTTTCATTCACCAACAACCTAAAAATCGGATTTAGTACAACGTCCTACTATGATGGAAAAATCTCAAAGTGCGTAGCCCAGAATAACGGCTATCAATAATCCAACGAGCAATATCCAGAAGAAGACGCTGAAGGCCGTCGCGGCCTCTCGCTCGGCCTCTATCTCCGCGACCGCTTCCCTCGGCGTCCGTGGTGCCCGCGCCACGGGCGTGGCCGCCGCCATGAGCAGGGCGAAAAAGAGCCCCACCAGCAGGAAGGGCAACCAGTAAGCGCCCAAAAGAGTTGGCCCCAGAGGCGCCACCCAGAGACCGCCGGCCCAGGCCGCCAGAAAGATAACAGCCAGGAAGATCCAGAAGCTAGACCAGGGGCCTGTCGTGCGGAAGAGCACGGCGAAGATAGCCGTCAATAACAAGGCTACGGCCAGCGCGAACAGAAAATCAATGAGAAACACGCTACACCGCCTCTCGTACGGTGACGTATTCAATCTCGCGGCCCAGACGACGAACCCCATCGTAAAGATAAGCGTAGATGGTGTAGAGTCCCTCCTCGCTGGGCGTGATCTCCGTGGAGTAGCGGGCGATCTCCCCCGCCGCCAGCGGATCGATCTCTATCGTGGTGAGCTCCTCGAACTCACCGCCGGGACTGTAGGCCCAGAATTCCAGCCGCAAATCCGACGACGTTGCCAGCCCCCGGATGGTCGCCTCGCAGCGGATCCTCTCACCCAGAACGGGATAGGGCTCCGTCAACGCGAAGAGACTGACCAGCTCAGCCACCTCTTTGCCGACGGTGACGAGCACTCCGGGCGATTCCCAATGGAAGGGGGCATCGTCATGCCAGCCATCCACCGTGACGTAGACACTGCCCGTCGAAACGGCGGAGACCTGAAAGGGAAGAACGCGCTCCTCGTCGGGTTCCAGAACGCCGATGAAGCTTCCGGTTCCCAGAACGCTCATGGCATAGACGTCGAGAGAGTTCAACCGCACGTCCAGGCTGGTCAGCGGCTCCACACCAATGTTCTTGATGCGCAGAGTCAACCAACGACGACCGGCCTCAATACTCTTGGGATTCAGATCGTACTCGATGGGATAACGAATGGTCATGGTACCCCCCAGAAAATATAGTGAACAGTGAGCGGAGATTAGGGGGGTCCAGCAGGATCCGGTTGGGCCTCCTCTAGCCCTTGCTTCCAACAATATTGCGAACCCTGCCGGTCCCCCGATATCGGGAGTGGTCTCTGGTACCCACCCCGCTCACCAACAACCTCACCCTAAGCCCAGCTCCAGATCTGACTGCAATTGCAGCCACCTGACAACGTCGCGCCGGCGCACCAGCCCAACAAGCTGGCCCTCACTCACCACAGGGAGCTGGCGGATATCACGCTGCGCCAGATCCTGAAAGGCCTCACCCGCGTCATCCTCAGGGCCGACGATAGAC
>JBNGDR010000158.1:0-5653 GCA_049975685.1 Anaerolineae bacterium | reverse complement strand
GTGCGCGTAGGCTCCTCGTCCGCACGCTCTTCGATGCCACGGGAGTATTCTCCACCTTCACGTTGCGACGGAGCCGGCGCATCCTCTTCCACGGTGGTCGGTTCCGGCTTGGTGACCCCAGAGGCCGGTGAGCGTTCCCTCAGCGTGGAGCCATGACCTCCTCCGAAATCCCTCCCCCCATCCCCTACGAGGGGGAGATACTCGTGGGGCTCCTTGAACCAATCCACGAGAACAGGATGCTCCTCGCGATCGGGCCGATTATCCAACTTACCGCTGACGACGACAATGCGTCCGGGGGTGAGTATGGCCTTGTGGCTTTCATAGACCCGAGGGAAGACCACGGCGTCCGTCGAACCGCCGGGCCCCTCCAGGGTGACAAAGGCCATCTGATTCCCCTTCTTGGTCGTGATGCGGCGGACGCGCTGGATCATCGCCAGGAAGGAAAGCTGCTTGCCCGGCATCTCGGTGGCGATCTGCGCGACCGTCGTGTTGACGAGAGACTCCGATAGCAATCGCCGCTCCTCTCTCTCCAGAGGATGTTCGGAGAGATAGATCCCCAAAAGTTCCTTCTCCCAATCGAGAAGCTTGCGGTCGGGGATGGGCGGGAAGGTCTCCGGCGGTCGGAGGGTCTGTGTTACCTTTCCCAGATCGCCGAAGAGGGTAAACTGTCCGACGTCACGGGCGCTGTGAATGTGGGCACTGGCACTGAGCAGCGCGTCGGTCATGGTAAGCAGGGCAGGCCGCGGACCGAAATCATCCAGAGCCCCGGCCTGGATGAGATACTCCAATGACCGGCGGTTGAGATTGCGCAGATCGACGCGGTCGGCGAAGTCGTCCAACGACTGGAAGGGACCGTCCTCGTTGCGGGCATCCACAATGCACTGCATCGCGTCGTCCCCCACGTTCTTGATGGCCCCCAATCCGATGCGGATGAAGCGCGCCCCATCCTCGGCGTGCTCGATGGTGAAATCTACGTCGGAGTGATTCACACACGGGCGGGCCACCACCATGTCGTTGCGGCGGGCGTCGGCGATGAGGTAGCCGATCTTCTCCACATTGTGGCGCTCGGTGGTCATGAGCGCGGTCATGAACTCCAGAGGGAAGTGAGCCTTGAGGTAGGCGGTCTGTCCGGTGATGACAGCGTAATCGGTGGCGTGGGCTCTGTTAAAGCCGTAGCGGGCGAAGTACTCGATGTCACCCCAGATGGCGTCGACGACCTCCTGCGCAACCCCATTCTCGACGGCACCGGCCCGGAACTTCTTCTTGTGCTTGTCCATCAGGTACTTCTTCTTCTTGGCCACGGCCTTGCGGAGCATATCGGCCTCACCGGGCTCGTAACCCGCTAGTTTCACCGCGATCTGGATGATCTGCTCCTGATAGACGATAATAGCATAGGTATCACTGAGGATGTCCTCCAGCGCCGGGTGCCGGTAGGTCACCTCCTCGTTGCCGTGAAGGCGGGCCACGTAGTGGGGAATCTGTTCCATGGGACCGGGCCGGTAGAGCGCTAGGACAGCGACGATGTGCTGGAATTCGCTGGGTCGCAATTCCTTGAGGGTGCGTCGCATGCCGGCCCCTTCCACCTGGAAGACGCCCGTAGTCTCTCCACTTGCCAGGAGATCGTAAAGTTTCTTGATCTTGTCATCTTTCTCCGGATCATCGGGCGCCCGCTCATAGGGAATATTGGAGAGATCCAACCTGATGCCGCGCTCCTCCTCAATGAGCTGGCACGTCTTGCGCATGTGGGTGAGGGTACGCAGTCCCAGGAAGTCGACCTTGAGCATACCCAGATCATCCACGATCTCCATGGGCCACTGGGAGACACTATCGATCACGCTGTCGCCGTGCCCCTTGGTGGGTCGATGCAGGGGCATATATTCCACCAGGGGTCTGTCGGAGACGATGACGCCGGCAGCGTGGGTGCTGGCGTGGCGCGCTACGCCCTCGACCTGCTGCGCAGTGTCCAGCAATTTCTTGATATAAGGGGTACCGTCGTAGAGAGCCTTGAGATCGGGAACCTGTTCCAGAGCCTGAGCGATGGAACAGGGTTTACCGGGGATGTTAGGCACCAGGCGCGCGACGCGATCCACCTCACTGAGGGGAACGTCCATGGCGCGCCCTACGTCGCGGATGGCGGCCCGGGCGCCCAGCGTCCCGAAGGTAATGATGGCCGCCACGTGATCGGCGCCATATTTCTCCACGGTGTAGGCGATGAGCTCCTCCCGTCGATCGTCGGGGAAATCCAGGTCGATGTCGGGCATATTGACGCGGGAGGGGTTCAAGAACCGCTCGAACATCAACCGGTTCTTGAGGGGATCGACGTTGGTGATCTCCAGGGTGTAGGCAACGACGCTGCCCGCCCCGGAGCCCCGGACGTTCCACCAGATATCCCGTTCCTTCGAAGCCTTGCAGAGATCCCAGACGATGAGGAAGTAATCATCGAACCCCATACGGTGGATGATCCCCAGCTCGTAGTCGAGCCGTTCACGTATTTCGGGCTCCTGGGCTCGTTGTTCGCCGTAACGGCGGATGAGGCCCTCGTAGCAGAGATGGCGCAGGTACGCCTCAGAGGTACCCCGATCCTCCGGCACAGGAAAACGGGGCAGGTGGTAGGGCGGCGCAAACTCAATCTCCACGTGGCACTGCTCTGCAATCTTGACGGTGTTCTCCAGAGCGTCGGGCGTTGCGTGGAAGATCTCCAACATCTCCTGGGGGGAGCGCAGATAGTAGGAGGGATCGCTCATACGCATGCGATTGGGTTCGTTGACCGTCTTCCCCGTCTGGATGCACAGCAGAACGTCGTGAGCGTCGGCATGATCCCGCCGGGCATAGTGAACGTCGTTGGTTGCCACCAGAGGCACGTCCATCTCCCGGGCGAGGGCGATGAGGCGCTGGTTAGCCTGGCGCTGTTCGGGAATCTCGTGATCCTGAAGCTCCAGGTAGAAGCGATCGGGGAAATGCTCACAATACCATTCAACAGCCTCCCGGGCCTTTCGCTCCTGCCCTTCGAGCAGTTTGCGGGCCACCTCTCCCTGAAGACAGCCACTCAGTAAGATAAGTCCCTCACTGTGTTGGGCCAGAACCTCTTTATCAATGCGCGGTTTGTAATAGAAACCCTCCAGCTGGGCGATGCTCGCCAGTTTCAGGAGATTGAGATAGCCTGTCTGATTCTGTGCCAGTAGAACCAGATGGTAGGGCTTGCCATCGTTAACGTTACGGCTGTGACGCGTGGTACGAGCCAGATAGGCCTCCATACCGATGATGGGCTTGATCCCCGCGTTGTGGCAGGCCCGGTAAAAATCGACCACCCCAAACATGACGCCGTGATCGGTGATAGCCGGGGCCTCCATGCCCAGCTCGGCGGCCCGTGCCGCCAGATCCTTGGGCTTGCTCAAGCCATCCAGCAGAGAATACTCGGTGTGTGTGTGCAAATGTACAAATTTTGGCTTCGACATAATAAGTCCTCCAAGTCCAGAGACACTGCGTCAGTCTCTGGGGCGATATTGACGTTTCATCCAGGCGCTTAAACCATCGAGGCCGGGAAACAGGACCCGTTCGTTGATGTTCGCCTGATCTAGTTTATCTCTGATCTCCCATTTGAGTTCGGCGGGGATAATGAACCGCCGGTAAACCTGAGGATGGCGTGCCAACCAGCAATCGAGTGCGGCGTTGGGATTAGACATCACCGAGAAGAGCGCGAACTGATTGATGATGCGATCGTCGATGGAGGGCGGTTCGAAGAAGAGCACGAACTCCTCCACGGAAAGGGCATCGAATTCAGCCAGGGTCCGCGCCACCTTCGAGATCATCTCGACGGTGAAGACGTCCGAACCCTCGCGATCCAGCTCTGCCCTGAGTGAAACGGGCAGATGCCGGTGAGCCTCCACGTAGCTCACCGCCCAGATGACCCCGTCGAGGTGAAACTTCTCCACGTTGGCGGTGGCAAAGTGCATAGCAACGAAAGGGGAGAAGGTCCAATCAAGCAATCGAGTCGGAAGTCCGTGGTGTTGGGCCAGGGATAGCCAATGCCATGGTGAATCGTGTTCGACGACGTCACGATGTGCGTACTTGCGGAAGTTTCGTAGAAGATGCCGCTCCAGATCCACATTACCCCCGCTCAGACGGTGGAGCGAGGTCTCCAGCGAATAGCGAGTGTCCGACAATCCCCGAAAAGCGTATTGGGAGCGGTAGAGCCTGAGTTCAGGTCTCCACGCTCCTTCAAAAATACACCTCTGAAGATCGTTCCAATTGGTGATGCGAATTTCTTGTTTCATTGGCAGGTTCGCGGTTTCGGCGATCTCGGTGCTCGATGCAAAGCCCGATAACCTATCAATCGCAGAGAAACCGACAACATGGCGGTACTCACAATAATGGTCGAAATCCTTTCCCTCAGGAGAATAGCCAACGTGCGGAGACGATGTCCCTTCGTCCCCGATTATAGGCGATAGCGGCGTTTACACAACCTCGCATCTAGGGCTATCGCACCTGCTCAAAAACGCTCCGAGTCCCCGTACTCGGAGGAGTAAACTTCGCACTTCCTGGGACGGCGCTAGTGCGATCAAGCGATGAAGTCCCCTCATGGCAAGCTAAATCCTGTTCCCAGATCCCTGCTCACTATATTATTCCCAAAGCGTACAACTCTATTGCTAAATGAGCAACCTTCCCGTATAATGATCTAGGAATCCGGCCTCCGAGTCGGTAAGTCATTGTTGATTATTCAAAACACACCACCAAGGAGGGATAGGATGTTTAATAGAATCATAGGTGTTTTCAAGCTGGATGCTAAAGTTTTCGCAGAGATCGAAGCGGATCAGACGGCGACGAGCCAGGCGGCCATAGTCGTCGGTATCGTGGCGGTGCTGGCGGCCATCGGCGGGGTCATCGGTACCCTGCTCGGGCAGGGGGATTTCCTCGCCAGCGTGCTCTTCCCGCTGATCTGGGCCTTCGTCTCCTGGCTCATCTGGTCCGCGGTGACCTTCTTCGTCGGCACCAACCTCTTCGGCGGTGACGCCGACCTGGGCGAGATGCTCCGGGTCATCGGCTTCGCCCAGGCGCCGCTGATGCTCCAGATCATCCCCTGCGTGGGCGGGGTCATCGGCTGGATCTGGTCGCTCGTAGCCAGCTTCATCGCCATCCGCGAGGGGCTGGACTTCGATACCGGCAAGGCTATCGCCACGGTCGTCATCGGCTGGCTCATCGTCTTCATTCTCAACTTCGTCCTCCTCTCGGTACTGGGCATCGGTGCTTTCGGCGCCAATCTACTGGGTGGAGTACTGGGCGGCTAGTCCAATCTCGTGCTGAACGTAGAGGTGGGACGCACTTTATCTTTGGATATCAAGCAACGGGCAGCGTGAGCAGCTCCCTAACGTAAGACGCCAAGTGCGTCCCACCTGATCTTCTATTCAACGACGCGGCCGGCGGGAAAATCCCGCCGGCCGCATTTTTGTATATCGAGCGCCAAATAATTTAATAGACAAGTCTTGACAAAATCCCTACCTGGACTATACTTCACTCCAGAACATGACCAAGGATTCACCGTGTGACAGGCCGTACCAATGAACGTGTGAACGAGCAACGTTGGAACGCACAAACATTAAAGATGGATCAGACAAGAGGGCCGACAGGCAGATCCTGATCCCTGATCACGGGTCCC
>JBNGDR010000157.1:0-5660 GCA_049975685.1 Anaerolineae bacterium | reverse complement strand
TGAGACGAGCCCCGTCGCCCACGAAAAGGAAGAGATTGAGGAAGTGGAACCGGAGCCGGAACCGGAGCCGGAACCGGAACCCGAGCCCGAGCCAGAGACCGAACCGGAGCCTGAAGCCGAACCAGAGGAAGAAATCGAGGAGCCGGAAGAGTCTGCAGAGCCAGAAGCACCTGAAGCCAGGGAAACAGAGTAGGTGAACTTCTCATCTGCTCCGATCGCCGTCTATTCTAACAGTCTGTCTATCCTTTCACAAAACTCTGAGGAGGAGCTGCCATGACCAAGGTCCATGATCTGATTGAGTACATTGTCAAGGCTCTGGCCGACAAGCCGGATGCCGTTAACCTTTCCGAGATCGAGGGCGAGACTTCCATCATGCTGGAGTTACGTGTGGCTCCAGAGGACATGGGGCGGATGATCGGTCGCGAGGGGCGGACCATCAACGCTATGCGTTCGTTGGCCCGTGTTCTTGGGGCCAAGATGGGCAAGAAGGTGACCCTGGAGATTGTATGACAGGTGCCTTCGGCGCTCGTGAAGTCTTTGTGAGGGGGCTCAGGCGTGTCTCACCAGCGACCTGAGCCTCGTTTTTTAGCCCTGGGTCGGATCGTCCGTCCTCACGGTGTCCGGGGCGAGGTCAGGATGGATCTCCTGACCGACTTCCCGGAACGCATCGTTGACCTTCCCCGGGTCTACCTTGGGCCTGATGAACGTCCTTTCGAAGTCGAAGGTGTGCGTTTTCACAGGGGGGGCGTACTCTTGAAATTACGGTCCATCGATGACCGTAACGCCGCCGAGACTTTGAGGGGTGCGCTGGTGCAGGTGGATATCGAGCACGCTGTGCCCCTGGAGGATGGGGAATACTACCATTTCCAGCTCGAGGGGGTAGAGGTGATCACGGAGGACGGAGAGCATCTGGGCGAGATCGTCGAGGTGTTGAGCACGCCTGGCGTCAATGACGTCTACATTGTACATGGGCTGCGGGGTGAGGTGCTCATTCCCGGCGTCCAGGAGGTGGTTCAGGTGCTCGATCTCGAGGAGGGGCGTATGGTTGTCCGCCTTCTGCCCGGTTTGATAGACGGGACGTAACCGGGGCATTGCAAGAAGCGCTTGCGGTAGGTGGGGAACGCTCTTTCGCATGAAGGACCCCGGGGAGCGCGAAGGTTACTATGCCGGGGGCAGGGAACGAAATGGACGATCTACGATACTGGCTGGGGTTCAACCTGGTGCATGGCATCGGGCCGGTGCGCTTGCAGGTATTGCTGAACGCTTTTGGAAGTATCAGCGCGGCCTGGGAGGCATCCTTCGCCCAGCTGGAAGAGGTGGGGCTGGATCGGCGTTCGTTGCGTAATTTCTTGAAGGTCCGCCAGCAGGTAGATCTCGATGGCGTGGTTACCAAGATCGAGGAGGCAGGCGTCCAGGTCCTCACCTGGGAGAGTGCTGGTTATCCCTCGCTGCTGCGCCAGATCCCCGATGCGCCCCCTGTTCTCTTCATCAAGGGGGAGCTCAAGCCGGCCGACGAATGGGCGGTCGCCATTGTTGGGACCCGCAAGGCCTCCGTCTACGGGCGTGAGGTAGCCCGCCGTCTGGCGGGTGAGCTGGCCCGTAATGGCATTACCATCGTCAGCGGTTTGGCCCGGGGCATCGACGGTGTGGCTCATCAAAGCGCGCTGGAGGCCGGAGGGCGCACGTTGGCCGTCTTTGGCTGTGGCGTCGACCACGTCTACCCCTCTGAACATCGCGGCCTGGCGGAGGAGATTGTGAAGCACGGCGCGTTGATCAGCGATTTTCCCCTGGGCACCCGCCCCGAAGCGAAGAATTTTCCCCCACGTAACCGGATCATCAGCGGGCTCAGCCTGGGTACGGTGGTGGTGGAGGCCGGGCTGCGGAGTGGGGCGCTCATCACCGCCGATTTCGCCGCCGATCAGGGTCGCGAGGTCTTCGCGGTGCCCGGTAACATCTTCAACCGGGGTTCCAAGGGTTGTAACCGTCTCATCCGTGATGGCGCAGCGGTGGTGACCGAGGTTCGTGACATTCTTGAGACCTTGCACCTGGATCAACTGGCCGAGAAACAGGTGGCCCGCGAGATTTTGCCCGAAAACGCGACTGAAGCCACCATCCTCCAGCATCTCTCCCACGAGCCCTGTCATGTCGATGCCATCTCCCGGTCTACGGATCTGCCCGTGGAGATTATCAGCAGCACGCTGATCATGATGGAACTCAAGGGGATGGTTCGACAGGTGGGCGGGCTTCAATACGTCGTCGCTCGTGAGGCGAGTGAGGTCTATGACACGGCTGGCGACACCACTGCGTGATGGGGTGATCGTGGAGAACCAGATCGACTATTTCGCCATCATCCAGAAATACATTCCCCCCGACTCCTTGACCTACCGGCTGTACGTGCCCCACGTCTCGCTGGTGACTTTCAAGGCCCTGCGTGTGGCCCGGCGTCTCGGCCTGGATAAGGCGCAACGACGCTTTATTGAAGCGGCGGCTATGCTCCACGATATCGGTATCGTGCGCGTGCACGAGCCCCGGATGGGGTGCCACGGCGATTTGCCCTACATCCACCATCTCATCGAGGGGCGGAAGATCCTGGAGGGTGAGGGTCTTCCCCGCCACGCTCGCGTAGCGGCCAATCACGTGGGCATGGGCATCACGAAGGACGAGATAGCATCCCAGGGGTTGGATCTACCGCACGAGGACATCTTTCCCGAGAGTATTGAGGAAGAGGTGATCAGCTGGGCCGATCTCTTCTTCGGCAAGAATCCGGGCTCTCTCTGGCACGAACGCGAGGTAGACGAGGTCCGTGCTCACCTCCACAAGTGGGGGGAGCGCGTCGTAGAGACTTTCGATATCTGGCTGCAACGCTTTGGAGAGTAGTTGTATTGCGTATTTCGTGGTGCGTATTCCGTAGCCAGGTGCAATGCACTTGGGTTGGGGCGTTATAGTGGGCGCTCTTTATCGCGGTAAGTACGTTTACGAAGGTGATCGGTGAGCGGAGTGTGTATCTCACAGCCAGGTGCAACGCACTTGGGTTGGGACGTTACAGCAGTCGATCTCTATCGAGGTAAATACGTTAACGACGGTGATCTACAAGCGAAGTGCATATCTCGCAGCCAGGTGCAACGCACTTGATTTGGAACGTTACAGCAGTCGATCTCTATCGAGGTAAATACGTTAACGACGGTGGTCTACAAGCGAAGTGCATCGCACCTTCAGCATCGAGCATCCAGTATCCAGCAAGGAGGTAATGTGGCAGAAGAACATCTTTACGCGTTGATCATGGCCGGCGGTGGGGGGACCCGCCTCTGGCCTTTGAGCCGTGAAGCACATCCCAAGCAGATGTTGACCCTTTTTGGCGAGCGGTCGATGTTTCAACTTTCCGTTGACCGGTTGTTGCCATTACTGCCGCCCGAACGCATCTTTGTTGTCACCGCCGAGGATCAGGTGGAGCCGCTCTCGGAGCAGGTGCCCGATCTTCCCCGGGAGAACTACATCGTGGAGCCCGAGGGGCGGGGGACGGCTCCCTGCATTGGACTCTCTGCGCTGCATCTGCGCTGGCGCGATCCCGAGGCTATTATGGCGGTGCTCACCGCTGATCATTACATCCGCCGGGAGGATACCTTCCGGCGTGTGCTCTCCGCCGCCCGGGGAGTGGCAGAGCGGGATTATCTGGTGACGTTGGGCATTGAGCCCACCTTCCCCTCCACGGGTTATGGCTACATCAAGGGGGGGGAGACGTTGGGTGAGGAAGGGGATTTTACCTTCTACGAGGTGGAGCGCTTCACGGAGAAGCCCGACGCAGGAACTGCCGAAGGCTTCCTTGAGGCGGGAAGCTACTACTGGAACAGCGGTATGTTCATCTGGAAGGTCTCGCGCATCCTGGAGGAGATGGAGCGCCACATGCCGGATCTGCATCAGACGTTGACGGATCTTGGTGAGGCGCTGGCTTCCTCGGAGTACGAGGAGACCGTGGCGCAGCTCTGGCCCCGTGTGGACAAGGAGACCATCGACTACGGTGTGATGGAGAAGGCGGCGCGCGTCGCTGTCATCCCCGTGGAGATGGGGTGGTCGGACGTGGGAAGCTGGGACGCGGTGATGGCCTTGCGCGACGCTGACAAGGAGGGCAATGTTAGCCTGGGTGACCACGTCGCCGTGGAGACACAGGGGACGATGGTCTTCTCGGAGAGCGAGCGTTTCATCGCTACGGTCGGTGTGGAGGATCTCATCATCGTCGATACACACGACGCCCTGCTGGTCACCACGCCGGAGTGTGCCGAACAGGTGCGCGCCGTGGTGAAGCGTTTGAAGGAAGAGGGGCGGGAGGATAAGTTGTAGATCTTCGATTGCCTTGCCGCAAGCTTCATCTATACTTTAGACCGGACAGGTTCTCAAAATCTGTCCGGTCTTTGCACTCTTTGAAGGACGAAAGTGATTTCAAAGAAGTTACCACTACCAGGAGCGGGAACAATGAATCTGAATGCAATTCTACGGATGATTCGATGGGACAGTCTGGACGCCAAGACCTGTGAGACGCTTCTGCGCGCGGCAGAAGGTGAACAGGGGGAGGAGATCGATGCGGCCATCAACGCCCTGGCCTTTGCGTTGGGCGTCATCGATGAGGAGGGACAGGTGCGTGAGCAGGGCGTCGAGGCGCTGATGGACGATCTGGGGATGGAGAGAGACCACCCAGACCCACACGATCCTTGATAGATCGGAGCCAGACCTGAAGATTCTTTGGTGAAATTCCGCTTCTGGTATATCATGATGTAGGGGCATCTTACTCAATCTAATGAACGGATCAGGTCGGGTGCCTGGCATAACACTGTGTGTTCCCCGATTCCTGATTCCTGCTAACTTCTCACTGCTCTCTGTAGTTTCCAAGGAGTTGCCATGTGGCAAGCCGAAGTGCGTCGGGTAACGACGCCACACCACCAAGGAACGAGAATTCAGCACTAGTTGTCATCCCGAACGGCCTGTCCTGAAGGCAGTGAAGGACAGTGAGGGATCTCGTTTCCCGCAAGCATGAGGTGGTCTAGGGGGGTGACACTATGAACAACAACGCGATCCACGTCCTGTCGATTGAGGATAACCCGGCCGATGCATTCTTGATCCAGGAGAAGTTGGCCGAAGCACAACATATCGGCTGGAACCTGCCGAGCTTTGAGATCGAACATGTGAGCCGCTTGCAGACCGCGCTCGCCCGCCTGAGCGAAGCGGAGTACGACGTGGTGCTCACTGACCTGGACCTGCCCGACAGCCGGGCTGAGGAAACTGTCGCTACTCTCCGTGAACATATCCCCCACATGCCCCTCGTCGTACTCACCGGCCGTGAGGATGAGATGCTCGCGCGCAAGAGCGTCCGTGCCGGTGTGCAGGATTACCTCTACAAGAACGAGGCGACGGGCAGCCTGCTGGCGCGCACGTTGATGTATGCGCTGGAGCGGCATCAGATTCACGCTGAACTGGAGCAGCGTGTCATAGAGCGCACGGCGGAGCTACAACAATCCAACCAGGATCTGCGCCAGGCCAATCGAGCGCTGGCGGCGGAGATCGCCGAGCGCAAACGGGTGGAGGAGGCACTTCAGCAGAGCGAGCAGCGCTTCCGTACTATCGTCGACGTGTTGCCGCAGTTCGTCGCTTATACGGACAAGGATTTGACC
>JBNGDR010000156.1:0-5677 GCA_049975685.1 Anaerolineae bacterium | reverse complement strand
CTCGTGGCTCAAGGCATTGCCGAGGGCCTCTATTGCTTCATCGAAGGCGAAGAGTAGCTCCGATTCCGACCCCTTGTTTAAAGAGTGTCCTTGTGCTCTTCTCAATTTACGATACACTAAGAGTGTACCCCCTTCATTATCACTAACTCGAAAAAAGGAGGATGCGATGTCTTACCAGAAGATCATCATCGTGGGCAACCTGGGCCGGGATCCTGAGATGCGTTACACAGCCGACGGCACGCCGGTGACTAACTTCAGCGTGGCGACCAACCGCCGCTGGAATAACCCCGACGGCACGCAGGGTGAGGAGACGGTCTGGTTCCGAGTAACCGTTTGGCGACGTCAGGCCGAGGTCGCGGCCCAGTACCTGAGCAAGGGGCGCCAGGTCATGGTTGAGGGGCGTATGAACCCCGATCGCGCCACCGGCGGCCCCCGCATCTGGACAGGGCAGGATGGGGTGGCCCGCGCCAGCTACGAGATCACGGCCGACCGGGTCATCTTCCTCAGCGGTGGAGGAGACGTGGGTGGTGGCCGAGCTGGCGGTGAAGAGGTGTCCGAGCCGGAGGGCGAGTACTCCGAGGACGAGATCCCCTTCTGAGCCGGATTTTCCGTGATAAAGCAGAGGGGCTGTGAGCAGAGCCCCTCTGCTTTTTGATACCTGCGCGTGTACATTGTACGTTTGCTTTGCTTCTTTATGTAGCTTTATCCTTAGACTTACAAAGGGGGACATATGTCTGGACCCAACAAGCAGAAACTGAACGTCGAACTTCCTCATAATCTGGAGCCCACCTACGCGAACTTTGCGCTCATCACCCACTCACCCTCGGAGATCATTATGGACTTTGCTCAGGCCATGCCGAACCATCCCAAGATTCGCGTCCGCTCCCGCCTGGTGATGACACCGCTCAATGCCAAGCTCTTCCTGCGGGCTCTCCAGGACAACCTGGCAAAGTATGAAGCAACCCACGGCGAGATCCACCTGCCGG
The DNA here is from genome assembly GCA_049975685.1 of Anaerolineae bacterium. Lineage (GTDB taxonomy): Bacteria > Chloroflexota > Anaerolineae > B4-G1 > SLSP01 > DAOTVC01. The sequence continues at coordinate 4,691 of JBNGDR010000156.1, read as the reverse complement.
GGCGTGGCGACGATCTGGCCCGCGCCTTCTTCGGTGGTGTGCGTCCGCCGGGCACGGAGGAATGAATGGATACAGTGCTACACGATTGGCTGGATCAGCTGGCGGAGGATGCGGAGGGAGATTTCGCAGCGCGCAACCAAGCCCGGGAGGAGGCCTTGCAGCAGAGTCGCGAGCTGATACGGCTCTGTTCGCGGGCCATCCGCGCGGGCCATCGTAACCTATGGGAGGAGGCTGACAGTCTCCTGGAGCAGGCCGACCAGATCGCGGCAGAGATGAGGGGTACTCTGGAGACCTACCCGGATCTCTACTATGCAGGCTACACGCAGGACGCGCTCAAAGAATGGGTCGAGGCGCGGCTGACGTTGGCCTTTCTGGGCGGCAGAGATCTGCCGGCGTCGTCAGAGATCGAGGTACCTTACTCAACCTATCTGAACGGTTTGTGCGAGGCAGCGAGCGAGCTTCGCCGCCGTTGTCTGGATCTCATGCGCCGGGGGCAGATGGAGGAGGCCGAGGATCTGCTGGTCACGATGGACGCTGTCTATGAGATCCTCATGGCTTTTGGCTATCCCGATGCCATCACGGGCGGCCTGCGCCGCCGGGTGGATCGCCTGCGTGCCGTTCTGGAGCGCACCCGGGGCGATCTGACAAACAGCCTACAGATGCAGCGATTGCTGGAGGCCATGGAGGGGTTTGAGGGAGATCAAGCATAGATTTGGGTACGATCATCCCCTGGTTGCATCCAGGTTTCGAGGGCGTGAGTATGGGGTGATGCAATGTAAATATTGTACAATCGCTTTTTCTATCAACAAGCTTGACAAATAGAGAGATAGATTATAATTGTAATGCCGGGTGGCACAAATAGCCCCTGGTCATCCGGCAGAGTCTCCGTCCTGGGGGAGGACGGCTTAAAGTAATTGGCATCGGCCTCCGACTGCGTGCATTCGGGGGTTTTTTCATCCTGGGCAACCGGGGGAAGGAGTCAGCGTTGAGAGTTCTGGTGACGGGTGGTGCGGGTTTCATCGGTTCTCATCTGAGCGAAGCGTTGCTGGCGCAGGGCGATCGCGTCATGGTCATCGACAATTTGTCCACCGGGCGTTTCGAGAACATCGCCCACCTAACCTCAAACAAGAAGTTCAGCTTTGCCCTCGACACTATGACCCACGCTATGGTCATGGATCGTCTGGTGAGCGAATGTGACATCATCTTCCATCTGGCAGCCGCCGTTGGCGTGGAGCTCATCGTCAAGGATCCCGTCCGTACCATCGAGACGAACATCCTGGGTACTCACGCGGTGCTGCAGGCTGCGGCTCGTTATCGTAAGAAGGTCCTCATCGCCTCCACATCGGAGGTCTATGGTAAGAGTACACAGATCCCTTTTAGCGAGGAGGACGACCGCGTCCTCGGGTCGACGACCAAATCTCGCTGGTCCTATTCCGATTCCAAAGCCGTGGATGAGTTTCTAGGCCTGGCCTACTACCGTCAATTCGAACTTCCCGTCGTCATTTTCCGCCTTTTCAACACCGTGGGTCCCCGCCAGACGGGGCAGTATGGGATGGTAGTGCCGCGCTTTGTCAGACAGGCTCTCGGCGGTGAAGATATCACCGTCTACGGTGATGGTTCTCAGACTCGCTGCTTCTGTAACGTCAAGGACGTGGTGCGGGCGTTGCTCATGCTTTCTAAAGAGAGGAAGGCTGTGGGTGAGGTCGTCAATGTAGGGAGCACCCACGAGGTCACCATCCTGGAGCTGGCGGAGAAGGTGCTGGCACTAACCGGGCGGGATCCCGGTGAGGTGGTCTTTATCCCCTATGATGAGGCCTATGAGCCGGGCTTTGAGGATATGCAGCGCCGGGTGCCAGATATTCGCAAGATTAAGACCTTGACGGGTTGGGTGCCTGAGATCTCGCTAGAGGAGACGCTGACCCAGGTAATCGATTATTACGTTGCCCGGCTGGATAGTTGACGAGGGGATACAAATGGAATCGAGAGATCTGGAATATCTGCTTGAGGCAGCGGCCTGGCAGGACTCGCTCTTGCAGTCATATCGTTCATTGCACATGACGATTCAATCCATTTTATTGGCCATCGCTGCTGGATTGTTTGTAGCCGTTATCGGTTCACAAAGCATCTGGGGCTCTGGAGCCGCAGGTGTGGCTATGGTCGTGATGGGAGGATTTCAGCTCTATGCAAAGCGTCGCTTCCGGGGCGTTATTCTTTCACGTGGGGAGGATGTAAATTACTGGCACAGGCAGATCATCCTTGCTGAACAGAATAGAGAAGCTTCCGGTCGACATTTCACTAAATTCAAGGTGCATCAGAAGCTTCGGCGCGGCGGTAATCAATACTTGGAGGATACTTTTCTGACCACGAAGAGGATTACGCCTGAAGATGTCGATATTCTCATTCGGAAGGGTCTGGGTCACACACGAAGAGTCATTGATGAGCAACTTTTCAAAACCATTTCCGGGATATGGGCGGTCTTGATAATTCTTAGTTGTGCGTGGGTTCTATTGAGATGGGTGCTGTAGTCCTTCAAACACCATGAGTGAAGAGGTATTATGAGCTTTTTGAAACGGCTTTTCGGCAAGCGGCGCAAGCCGGTGATTGTGGTCTCGGGCCTGCCGCGCTCGGGCACCTCCATGATGATGAAAATGCTGGAAGCAGGGGGTGTGGAGATTCTCACCGACCACATTCGCGAGGCCAACATCGACAATCCCAAGGGTTATTACGAGTTCGAGCGCGTTAAGAAATTGCCCGATGGTGACACAGAATGGTTGGGGGAGGCTTGTGGTAAAGCGGTGAAGGTTATCTCGGCATTACTCTTGCACCTACCTGGCGATTATAACTACAAAGTCCTCTTCATGCGGCGTCACATGGAGGAGATCCTGGCCTCCCAGCGGAAGATGCTGATCCGCAGGGGGGAGCCCACCGATCGGGTGGATGATGGCGCGATGGCGCAGATGTTCGAGAAACATCTGGGAAAGGTTTACGCCTGGATGGACGAACAGCCCCACGTTGAGTACGTGGACGTGGACTACAATGAGGTGCTTGCGGACCCCAGGTCGGTAATCGCGCAGGTTGATAGATTCCTGGACGTCGATCTGGATACGGCGGTCATGGCCGCCGTGGTGGACCCGTCGCTGTACCGGCAGCGGCGTTGAGGTTGTGCGTCGCACCGGGTACGCGAAGGAGGAAGAGAGGATACAACAGGCAAGGTATTGTAAAGGGTTCACCTTGTCTGATTAATACCAGGTGTTATGATAGACACCGCTGTACAGGGAAATTGACGAAAGGAGTTATCGAATAGTGAGTGAAGAGACACGTAATAGTATTTTGAATCCACCCTACGGGGGCCGATTGGTCAACTTGCTCGTTCCAGAGGAGGAACGCGAGGGTCTCATTGCCGAGTCCAACACCTACCCCTCACTGCAGCTCTCGGATCGGGCGTTGCACGACCTGGAGCTGATGGCCATTGGCGGCTTCTCACCGGTGGATCGTTTTATGGGCAAGGCTGATTATCAGCGCGTACTGACGGAGATGCGGCTGGCGGATGGGACCTTATTCCCCATCCCCATAACGCTGACCATTGACAAAGAGGATCTGCCCACCCGCGAGGAGTGGTTGACCCTGCGGGACTCGCGCAATTATCTTATCGCATTGATGCGTATCGAGGAGGTCTTCCGCTGGAACCCATTGCGGGAGGCGCGGTTGGTTCTGGGGACCGTCGACCACCGTCACCCCCTCGTCTCGGAGATGGATCGCTGGGGCGACCTCTGCATCTCGGGGGAGCTCAAGGTGCTCAATCTGCCCAAGTACTACGACTTTGTGGATATACGGCTTACGCCGGCGCGAACGCGGACGCTGCTGGAGAGTCTGGGTAACGAGAAGGTGGTAGCCTTCCAGACCCGCAATCCCATGCATCGCATCCACGAGGAGCTGACCAAGCGGGCGGCGGACCAGGTGGGGGGCAGCCTGCTCATCCATCCCGTCGTGGGGATGACCAAGCCCGGCGACGTGGACCATTTCACCCGCGTCCGTGTTTACAAGGCACTGGTAGAGCACTACTACGACAAGAGTAATACGGTCCTGGGTCTTTTGCCCCTCGCCATGCGGATGGCCGGCCCCAGGGAGGCGCTCTGGCACGCCGTCATCCGGCGCAACTACGGCGCAACTCACTTCGTCGTGGGGCGCGATCACGCCGGGCCGGGGAAGGACAGCCAGGGGCGTCCCTTCTACGGACCCTACGAAGCCCAGGAGATGATGGCCCAGTACGCGGATGAGATCGGGGTGCAGCCCGTGCATTTCCAGCGCGTGGTCTATCTGGCCGACGAGGGGCGTTACGAGGAGGAGAGCAAGGTCCCGGCCGGAGCGCGGACGCTCAATATCTCGGGTACGCAGGTGCGGGAGGAGTACCTGGCGCAGGGAAAACCCCTGCCCGATTGGTTTACCCGCAAGGAGACGGCGGAGATTCTCATCGAGGCTCATCCCCCCCGGCATAAACAGGGCCTTTGCATCTGGTTCACTGGTCTGAGCGGTGCCGGTAAATCCACCGTCGCCAACGCCCTGGTACCCATGCTCCTTGAGCGGGGCCGCCAGGTTACCATGCTGGATGGCGACGTCGTGCGCACGCACCTCTCGAAGGGGTTGGGCTTCAGCAAGGAGGATCGCGATACGAACATCCTCCGCATCGGCTT
>JBNGDR010000155.1:0-5705 GCA_049975685.1 Anaerolineae bacterium | reverse complement strand
GGCCTTTTGCATCTTCATCCTCACTCCCGTTATTTTCCTCATCGTGCAAATTATTCTTGAATCGAATCTCCGTGACCGCGCCGCCATCGTTGCGCAAGATCAGCTCCCCGCGCAGATTCTTGCGCACCGTGCGTTTGACGATGTCCAGCCCGGCGTTGTGGCGTTTCAGGCTCAGGACATCCTCGGCGTAGCCCGGTCCGTCGTTACGATAGCACAGGGTTATGGTACTATCTTTCTCTGTAATTTGCACCGAGATCCGCACCCTTTCCCGTCCGACTACGGCGTGTTTGAGCGTATTCGTGGTCAATTCACTGAGAACGAGCGCCAGGTGGTGCGCCTGGGCAGATCCGACACGCACGGAACTGGGTGCAACGTCGATCTCGACGCGTGCTTCGGCATCGGTACCCTGGACCGCGGTTTGAATGATCTTCCCGGCCAGCTCGCTCAGGTTCAGCGGCGCCCATTCGACCTCCGAGAGCATCCGGTGGACCTCGGCCAGACCCATGATGCGCTGGGTCAGATCCTGCATGATGGGACCGTAGGCGGGCAGGGCCTCCGGAGGGGCGTGCCGCCGCTCGACGTAGAGCAGGCCGATGATGGCGTCCAGGTTGTTCTTGACACGGTGGTTGACCTCGCGCAGCAGCAGGGCTCTTGTCTGGGCGTCATGCCGTGTCTGCTCCAGCAGCCGCGCCTGCTGGAAGGCGATGGCCAGCGAATCCGCCACCTCTTTCAATATATCGAGGTGGTGAGATTGGAGGAAATGGGGCGTTTCGCTCGCCAGGTTCAGCGTGCCCAGCAGGGTCTCCTGCACCAGCAGGGGCATGCTGATGTACGAGCGGATGCCGGCGGTTACCAGCGCCTCTTCCAGCTGTGTTAGCGTATCCAATGAAGCCAGATCGTGGATCACGTAGGGTTGACCCTGTTGAATGACCTCTATCAGCGGTTGCCCCGCGTTAATGAGTGGATGCCAGTACCGTGTACCTGGCTTTTCTTGGCCGTCAACGAGGATGATCATATCCCGGCCCTGCTGTTGCGAGGGATGGACCTCGGCAATGCTGACTTGTCGGCAGGGGAGGAGGAGGTGCAGACGCTCCAGTGTGGCGCGGGCGACCTCCTCCGGGGATTGGGCGCGCAGGATGGCCCTATCGATCTCGTGCTGGATACGAAGCCGGTTCATGTATTGGCGTAAGGCCTTCTCGGCTTGCTGGTGCTCGGTGATATCTTGCAGGACCAGCAATGACTGGCGTTCATCGTCCATTTCTAAGGGCGTGGTATAGGCTTGCAGAGTTCTTTCTTCAACGGTATCTTGATGAGCAAAGATCATGGGTACCTCAACTGCATGGTGACTTCGCCCCGTTTCGATGGTGTCCAGAACGATTCCGCGCAGTGGGCATTCCTCACAGACGTAACTAAATCCACATCCCTCGGGTACATCGTCCGCGTGGATGCAGTGGAGCACAGCACCGCACCGAAAGCCCAGTACGTTTGCAGGCGGAGCGTCTATAAACTCACGGTTTCTGTCTTTGAACTTTCTCACACGCCATTCACGATCTAATACCATCATCACAAAGGGTGCGCCCTCGATGATGGCCGTCAATTCCGCTTCGCTTTTGTGCAGGGCCTCTTCGATCTGCTTACGTTCGGTGATGTCGGTCGCTAGGCCCTCGATGATGCACTCCCCTTCGATGCAACGCTTGCTGATGAAACGATCGTGGAACCAGTGCCAGTTCCCGCTGGCATCCTGAATCCGATACTCGATCTCAAAATCAGCTCCCTTTTCACTTGCGGCGATGGCATCATCCACCGCCGCGACATCATCGGGATGGATGGCGTCATGCCAGAGATAGGGATTCTCAACCAGATCTGCGGGCGCGTACCCCAAGATCTCTTGGACCCGCCGCGACCAGTAGAGCGCGCCGCGTTGATCCGAGTAGATGTAGAGGATATCCGGTGATCCCTCCACCAGACGCCGGTACTTCTCCTCGCTTTGTTGTATGGCCTCCTCGATCTGCTTGCGCTCGGTTATGTCGGTTGTGACGCCGATGATAGCGATCAGCTCCCCCTCTTCGTCATGGATGGGGGTGTCGGTCACGATCACCTGCCGCGTTTCACCATTACGCCGCCGCACCGTGAATTCGCCCGTCCATCTCTCGCCGGAACGCAGCCGTTTCATGATCGCCACCGCATCTTTTTGGGTCTCTGTAGCTGGTATGATATCTACGATGTTGTGGCCTATCATCTCCTCCTTGGCCCAGCCATAGAAGGTTTCGGCTGCCTCATTCCAGTAGATGATGGTACCGGAGGGATCCGTGGCGATGATGGCCTGTCCCGCCGCGTCCAGCATCTGAGATTGAAGGAGTAGCCTTTGTTCTCTCTGCTTGGGCTTCGTGATATCCTCAAAGACCGTCGCGAATTGTCCCTCGGCGGGTGAGAAGGCGGAGATACGGAAATGCCTACGTAGGGGCGGGAAATATACTTCGAAGTTGATGGGCTGGCCCGTCGCAGTTACCCGCCCGTATCTGTCTAGATAGGGTGGCTCATCCAGGTTGTAGACCTCCGACGCTCGCTTCCCTACCGCAGCTTCACGCGCGATGCCGGTCTGTAACTCGTAGGCATGGTTGATTTCCAGGATAACGTAATCTATCGGGTGCCCGGCTTCGTCATAGATCATCTTGTGGAGTGCAACGCCCTCAATCATGGCGTCGAAAAGAGACTCGAATCGTCTCTTGCTCTCACGCAGCGCGTGCTCCGCTTGCCTACGCTCGGTGATGTCATTGTACGTGATGACGACCCGATCCTCCCACAAGGGAGCCGCCGTGACGTTGATCCAGGTGATCTCTCCCCCGGGTTTGACGATGCCCATCTCGACGTTCTCGACGAGCCGGCCCTCCTGTAGAGCTCGAACACTGGCGTACTCCTCGGTGGGCATGAGAGAGCCGTCGGGACGAATGATACGCCACTCCTCACCATCTATCTGCCGCCTTTCGTGCTCGTCCTGCATTATGCCCAGGAGACGTTCAGATTCCTGGTTGGTTTCCATAATCTGGCCGGCGCTGTCGGCGACGGTGATGCCCAGGGGGAAGGATTCAAAGAGGATACGGTACTGTTCCTCACGTTCCTGTAGGGCCTTGTTGGCCTGTCGCAACTCCGCCGTGCGCTCGGCGACGCGTTGCTCCAGCTGGTCGTGGATCTCTTGCCGTTCGATGGCGTACATCAGGGTGCGGGCCAGCAGGCTACCCGTCACCTCTTCCTTGTAGAGATAGTCCTGCGCGCCAGCGCGGACGCTCCTGCGCGCCAGCTCCTCGTCCTCCCGGCCCGTCAGTACCACGATGGGGGTGTGGGGTACCTGTTTGCGCAGCGTGGCAAAGGTCTCCTCCGCCTTGCTGTCCGTCAGGTCGAGGTCGGTGAGTACCACGTCGAACTCATTCTCCTCCAGGCGCGCCAGGGCCGTTTCCAGCCGGTCGACGTGCTCTACCGTGAAGTAGGGCAAATCCCAGCTGATACGCTGCGCCTCGGCCAGCTCATCCTGGATTAGCTGGGCTTCGGCTGGGTTATCCTCAATCGATAGCACGCGGATCGCGTCGTTGGTCATGTTGTATCTCCATGAGATGGAAACTGGCAGGTCGAGAGAAGGCTCCCCTTTATTTCAGTGAAGCCACAATATGGTACACCAAAAACGGCATTTCAACAAAGAATCTTAATGATAGGGCTGTGACGGTAGTGAGCAGAGATTCGAGAGTGGTGAGCGGTCAGCAGTGAGCAGGGAGGATCAGTGGAGGGGAATCTTCGCACTCACCTTGGCGGGCAGGGTGTGGGCATCGAAGAGGAAAGTCCGTGAGGACTTGAGCACCTCCGCCGTGACCCCGGGGCCGAAGGTGTTGCGGAGGAAGAGGTAGCGCGAGGAGAAAAAGAGCGCTTCACGTTCAGAGTCGTAGTGCAGACTCAGTGGCGCGTCGGCCTTGATGACGACGAGCCGCTCCGGACGCCGTAGATCCAGGCCCAACACGGCCCGTGGCCCCCTCATCTGCGCCGTGGTCCGCGCCACGGCCTCCAGGTAGGGCCGGTCTGACTGCGTGGGGTCCAGGCCGTCGAGGAGCCGGAAGATGACCTCGCTATCCACCTCCGCCCTTCTCGGCAACCGGTGACGCGTGAAGAGGGTGTCATCGTTGGTAATGTGTCCGTTGTGAACCCCTATCGTGTAAGTTGCTTGCAGGGGATGGTTGTTGTGGTTGTTATTGGGCGAACCCTTGGTGGGGAAGCGGGTGTGGCCCAGAAGAGCGACGGTGTCATCATCCAATGCTGCCAGGAGGCGTGTGAAGCCCGGTGTCTCGACGAAGTGAGAGGCCGGCAGAGGTGCCTTGTAGATCTGGAGCGAGCCGTCCCTCCGGATGAGGGCCGCGCCGGTCGCATCCTTGCCTCGGTTCTCGTTCGCCAGGAGGTTGGCGACAAAGTGCGCAGCTAGAGATTTTCGCTCGGCGGCGCTTCGCTGCCGGGGCTTCAAAAAGATCGCGGCCAATCCACACATGGTGAGCTAGGCTCCTAGAGGCGGAAGATCATGGTGCCGAGGCGGCTATCCCAACGCAAGCCGCGCACACGTTCCAGGCGTCCCAGCCGCTCTTCGAGCTCCCTGGGCGTGAGGAAGAGCTCCCGCGCCATCTCCCACTGCCAGATCTCCCGGGCCGCACAGCCGGTGAGCTCCGCCAGCTCAATGGCGCGCATTAAACGGTGATCTGTCTTGTCCAGTCCTTCCTCATCGAAGGCGGCCCGTTCCACTAACAGCCCCTCGATCTCGGACCAGGTGCGACCACTTGCTCGCAGGAGGCTGATGGGTGTCTCGGCAAGGAGTGCCAATACCTCGAAGGAGGGATTATGCTCCCAGCGGTCAAAGATGGGCTTCAGCAGCTCCAGTAGCTCCCGGGCGCCGCTGCGGAGCTCCTCGATGATCTCTGGCGTGATCTCGCTCGTGTCACTGGTCGCCAGGTTACCCTCATTGTTGCTCAGCCAGTTCAGCAGCTGGATCTTGCGCTTCCACGGGCTGATACGCCCTACGTGGAGCACTCCGTACTGGGCCATCTCCACGGCCTTCAGAATCAGGGCCAGGAAGAGGAAGGTCTTGGCAACGATGGAGGTAGGGGCAAGGTCGGCGTCAGGAAAACGGAACTCAAGGTGGAAGGTGCGCGCATTGCCTTCATCGTCGAAGCGTAGATGTTCCAAGTTGAGGAAGTTGTTGTGCTCTGGAACCAGGTGGCTCTCCTTGAGGTGTTGATAGATCTCCGGCATGGAGTAGGGCACCGGGGAGAGTTTGACCATCTCCAGGTGGCTGGTGTAGTTCCGGCGACGACAGAGGGCGTTGAGTGCGTGCCCGCCGCTGGTGATGAAGCGCAGTTCTGGCGCGTAACGGCGCACGAGGTTCCATACGTTGGCGAGGATGATCTCAGGGACGGCCTCGCCGAGGCCGGGGGCCAGGGCGTGGAAGTGCAGGCCGCAGGTGGGGCGGGCGCGGATGCCCTCCGGCAGGAGGTCGAAGATAGAACGATATTGCGCCAGCAGTGCGGTGTAGTAGGGTTGCCGTCCGATGATCTGGATCTCAAGACCACAATGCTCGCTGACAATGTCGAGGACGCCGTAGTGTCCCTGATGAGAGAGATCTTGCGACGGTTTCAACGCCTCAACGAGTTCGGGTAGAATTATCTTCTTGCGGCAGC
>JBNGDR010000154.1:0-5707 GCA_049975685.1 Anaerolineae bacterium | reverse complement strand
CGGTATGACCGTCTCTTCAACGTGTCGGAGTGCTACATTATGTCCGGTTGAAACAGGCAAACAACTGCGTGCCGCTGCCGGTTGATCCATGAAGAAGGTCCATATCGCAGCATCGACCTCCCTGTAACCAAGGGATGCACGCACGCCGGTCAACCCAGTAAAACGAGGGTTGACTTCGAAGAAACGCACTCCCTCCTCTGTCATGCGCCCCTGAAGATTAATCGGGCCACGCACCCCTTGCGCCACCAATGCCAGAAGCAGCTCGGTCGCTTGCTCCAGCACCGAGGATTTCACATCGGTTATCACTTCTACGGGTATACCATTCTTCAGGCGATTTCTGCTAGAGAATGAACCCAGAATCTCACCTTTAGATCCAACAAAGAACTGTAATGACAGCTCATTCGTCTGAGTCAACTCGTGCGTCAGGATACTCAACTCCGGAGTGGGCAATTCAGAGTCGTCAGGTGGCAGGTAAGGTTGGACGATATAATCTTTATCTACCGGCAGACTAAGTAGCTCGGTGGGAGTAAATACCAACCTTACCCCTACCGAGCCAGATCCAGATCGCGGTTTAACAATGAGCGGGTAATCAAGAGTTTTGACCTGAGCTTGCGCCTCCAACAGAGTGTAAGTTAGGACGAAGGGCAAACCATGCTCCTGGCAGAACGCGGCCAACGCCCATTTATCCCGGCAGAGTTCAATGGCTGACGGATTACTGACGATCACCTGACAACCACATTCGGCCAATTGTTGCCTGGCAGCTGCCAAGGGATAGAGTTCTGGATCTGAACCTGGTATCAGAACATCAACACCGCATTCGGAGCAGAGATCTGAGAGGGATCGGATGTATTTCTCCCGTTGTGAGGCGGGCGGTACCAGAAAAGCAGCATCTGCCCAATATAGTCCCGCGCTTAGCGCTTGCATATCCAGACCAAGGGTTCTGATCTGCAGATTGCTGTAACTCAACGCCCGCAAAACCGCTTGGCCTACCCCACCTCCGACGGCGGTCACACCGACCGTGATCGTCACAGGTCTACCTGCAAACAACCAGCACGGAGAGAGTAATTTGTCCAGTACACCGTTAGATCCTCCCCATTCAAGCAACTCGCTGTCGATAACGGGGAAAGTATTGAGAATCGAAACCGGTGTATCCCCGGGCTTCGCTCCAACGCAACTTCCTGGAGGTCAGGGATTGATACACGTCCGGACGTAAGACCCACCTCCAGGTGGCAAAATCGTGATAGCGTTTAGAAAACCCCGCCTTGAAACGAAACAATGAATCCCGAGAGGCGTTCACACCACCACCGAGGTGAAAGACTGAGGCACCCTGCTGGCTGGCCCAGCGCCGCACTGTGTCCAACATCAATTTGACAGGCGCCAAAGGGCGTGCTTCGGCAACTGTGCCGGATAAATGATACTGTACAATATTACTACACAACGAGAATAAGCCGCCGCAAACAGGACGACCGTCGTGAGTACATATGAACAGGTGCATTCCAAGCTCGGGCAACGATAACAACTGCTCAAAATAATCTCGGGAGAAAAAGTAGAAATCGTCGGCGTTGACGCGACGCATGGTCTCATAGTAAATTTCAACAAACGCATCCAGGTACTCCCCCACCTCGGCTTCGAAACAGGCAACGTCGCTTGCCATGAGTCTCTTGAGGTCATACCGGTGTCCCTTGCGATAGCCCAAGCTCTGCTCTTCCAAAGGCAGCGTGAGATCGATAGAAACTGTTGGGCCCTCAATACGATAAACCCCGGCGCCCCACACCAGAGAACTCTGCGAGATGATCGGATGAAGTCGAGAGAATAAGGTAACTACTCTGCGCTCCACTAAAGCCGCTTTGATCGCCTCCTGAAATCGGTCCACCAGAGCAGGCGGGACATCCTCTCTACTGGCAATGGGTCCAGGATAGCCATAAACAGAAGTAGCATCCCACCAATCTTCACTCAGATCTGCTAGACCCGGCACCTGAACAACAGGTCTCAAAATCAATGGAAGCGCGATGAAATCATCTCCCTCCTCATAGACAAGGAGTAGAGGCTCACCTTCGGTGTCGTCCAAAACATGATAGCCGGGTAGATGATAAAAGTCGTACTGGAAACTCCTCTGGACAACACTTGACCACTCGTCTTGCTGATCAATAGAAATCATACTTAAACTATTCAATGGATCCATCCCTCAAAACCAATCGTCCAATCGTTAAAGAGATACTGCTCAACCTTCGTCAAACCCTGCCAGAGCCATTTCTAGACACTGAAATTCCTCCGCCTCAATCCGTCGTATGTTTCGATTTTCGAACGCCGCTGGATGAAAACCCGACCGCGATAAACGGTACCCGGCACCCGCCACCAGATCCCACACACGTTCCATCTGTTGTTCAGGGGACTGACACAAATCACGATATTCAACCACGATGTAACGACTATTGTCCAACTGACGTAGGGAATCGTCGATACGTTTCTCGGTGTAATATATCTGGCCTGCAATCTGTTTCTCATACGGAAGATCTTTTAACTCAGGGAACTCTTTAGGTTTTATGGAAAACCATTGCTCTTTCTGTCCATGATACTCTAACCGCGACAGAAGTGTAGACTGTGCCACATAACGTGGATCACGCCGACACACGATAAAGACAGCGGTTGGTAATAACCTTGCAAGAGCCGGTATATTCAGACTGAACACGATGGGATTTTTGAAGACCAGCGGAGCGTTGAAGACGCTTTCCATCGCTGCTAACTCTCTACGAAAGGGAGCATAATCTATTCTATCCATGTCGCGCTCGCTCGTCTGGTGCGTCTCGTTATAAGGAAACCAACGCTGCCAGAAGAAGCCGAACTCGTGTATGCCCTCATATCCATATGTCGTACCCAACTCAGAGACGAATTCCACCTCCCGTGGCAATCGCTTACCCTGTAGTTCTTTCTGCAGAAGTGCGCCAATATAAGGAGCCATCCAGAAACGCGCCATAAGGTTGCTGACATAACCGACCTTGAAACACGCGCGCATCAATTGGATCGCGAGCGTCGTACCGGAACGTTGGGTACCACCAATAAACACTACAGGATACCGGGGAGACTCAAAACGCTGCACAAGGTCCACTTCTAGAGCATGCAGAACTTCGTTAACCTGCCAGAGCAGGCTTTCGAGCTGGGAATCCTTTTCGTAAGGCAAAACTACTTCATCCGTCACCGCTCTACCCCGATTCCGCCTCTATGTAGTCAACGCCTTCTCGCGCGAGCACCACGCCAATGGTCCTGAATAATATCATGAGATCTAGTACCAAAGACCAACCTTCAACATAGTCGGCATCGATCTCGTAACGCTCCTCCCAAGAGATGTGATTTCGCCCATTGATCTGGGCCAGACCGGTAATACCCGGTTTCATGGTCAATCGCCGTCTCTCTTTCTCACCATAGTCGGGTAACCGAAAGGTACGGTCGGGGCGAGGCCCCACGATGCTCATCTCACCCCGCACGACGTTGATCAATTGGGGAAGCTCGTCGAGACTCCAGGCACGCAAGAACGCCCCCACCCCTGTTACGCGGGGATCTTTGTGCGGGTCGGTCACGGCCCCATCCGAAGCGTTGGGAACCATAGTGCGGAACTTATAGACCCTGAAGATGTTTCCATCCTTCCCGATCCGCTCCTGTCTGAAGAATACCGGACCGGTCGAATCAATCTTGATGAGCAGAGCAATAACAGCAAATGCCGGCGCCAGCAGAACAAGGGCGATGAGTGAGATAATATAATCCATGATCTGCTTAATCCAGAGCATCAGCACCATCCTGCGTCCTTAGAATCTTAGCCGGTACACCCGCTACAACCGAATGAGGTTCAACGTCAGAGATAACAACCGCTCCTGCCCCAACGAGACTATGCTCTCCAATCCGCTTGACGCCCGTCATCACCGTTGAACCAATACCAAGATAAGCACATGTCCCTATATCAATGCCAGCGCCCACATTACAGCCCGTAGAGACAAAGACACCATCGTTTAGGATCGTGTGATGTGCAATACTCACCATCATGCTGATCATCACGCCATCCTCGAAGTGAGCGTGTGGCATTATCGTGCTGCCAGCCAGGATGTAAATTGTACCCATGAAAGAGACGTCACGGGACAAATTTACCGATGGGTGAATGAAAGAAGGTGTTATCATACCCGCGTTGCGAGCGTGACGCAAGATCTGTAGCCGAACAGCATTGTCGCCGATGGGGCAGAACAAACCTTCAACACCTTGTTCATATAATAGATCCAATTGCTCAGTTCCTCCCAGAATCGGAAGCCCCTGTATCTTTTGATGATGCAAATCAGGATTATCATCTAGAAAACCAACGATCTCATACTCTGGGGAAAATTCAAGCAAGTAACTCAAGTAGACTTCACTATAAGTCCCCGCTCCGAAGATAACTACTTGCATACTTGAGAATTCCTCCTCAACAGTGAGATTAAAGAAAAATACAAGACGATCTACTCTGAATATACCACATTTCTCAGAACTCTCTCCAATTCAACGTACAAAAGATCACGATTGAAGGGTCCAAGAGCCAGCTGGCGACAAGCCCTCGCTGCAATACCCAGCCTTTCCTCATCGTGAGCAAAATCGGCCAACCGTTGCGCCGCCTCTACAAGATCTTCGGGAGGTAGCACAACGCCGGCGGCTTTCTTTTCAAGCAACTCGGCTTGCCAACCTCCGTAGTTAATGGCGAGCGGTGTCCCCGATGCAAGAGCGTCGAAGAATTTATTCGCCGAATTGTTCCACATGGGTTCAAGAGGAATGAAAAGCGATGTCGCAACCGTCGCAGCAGCCAACAGGTCGGGTACCTGGGCTTTGGGTAGCGGCGCCCAGATCCACAAGTTCTGGTTGAGTACACCTAATTCCTGTGCCTGAGCCGTAACCTTCTCCACTTCCGCTCCCCGGCCCACCAGCAAGAAAGATACGTCAGGTGCGATGTCGCGCATTGCAGCCGCCACATCCACCAGATACCCCACCCCATTGATCAAGCCAAAGGCTCCGGTATACACAATGAGAGGTTGCTCTGATTCCAACCCCAGCTTCTCGCGCACCCATCGACCATTCTCTGCAGGCACGTTGAAGAGATCTAGATCACAACTGTTAGGAATGACCGTCACCCTGGAAGGCGGGATTCCCCGCCGCATGACACCTTCGGCCATACCGGACGAGAGCGCCACGATGTGTGCCGAAGCGTGATAAGCGCTCCACTCCAGCCCCCTGGCCAGCAATTTGCCGAGAGGGTTGCGTAACGCACCGACCGCAATAGGTAGTTCTGGCCAGAGATCACGCACTTCGAAAACCATGGGTATACGATGCCAGAGTTTAGCAAACATGGCAGGAACAGCAATGGTCAAAGGGGTGCTCGTAGCAAAAACAACGTCCGCATCGAGATTCCTGAGGTGCCAGGATGCGCCGAGTGCGAAGCTGAAAAAGGCCTTGATGCGTTCTGGAAAGGACATCTCGTTGCTATAAGGAACGCACATCACCTCCAGATGAATACCCTCAATGTCATGAGTATACCATCCGGGCGACGAGAACCGATCCTGTTCGAGACGAGCGGAAGAGGTAACAACCGTGACCTCGTGCCCGTCTGCCACCAGGCGGCGCGCCATCTCATAGGAACGAGTGCCACCGATCCCCGAAGGCGTGTTGAAATACTGGTGCAGGTATAGAATTCTCATGG